>PKEA01000067.1 GCA_002862805.1 Flavobacteriaceae bacterium
GAAGAAATGAGATCTTTTGGAGAAGAGATTGGTATTAAAATGGTTAAATTTTGTCCAAACTTTATGTTAGAAGTTGGCGAAAAAAAAATAACTTATGACAATGGTTCAGCAAATAAGAATAAAAATTATAAAGAAGAAGTAGAAGAAGAAGAATTAGATCCTTTTGTTACAGGAACAGTTTTTCAAATTAAAGCAGATCAATTTATTTCTTTTTCTATTAAAGAAACATCTGGTAAAACTGATGAATTTATTTTGCTTAATAATTTTAATAATTCATTTTTGCTAACCGAAAAATTACTAAAACCAAATGATATTGTTGATGTTTATTACTATGAAACAGAATTATTTGACGCAAAAATTAATAAATATATTACCTATAAAGTTGTAACAGACATCATTAAAAAATAACTAAAGAAACTATATATGAAAAAAATTATCCTATTATTATTAATTACTCAATCAGTATTTGCTCAAAAATTATCAAAAGAACAATTAATTACTAAGATTTCTGAAGGAACTTGTGAGTGTATTACAAAAAAAGAAATTACTAAAGAAAATCTTGAACTAACTTTAGGCCTTTGCATGCTAGAAGATTTTAATAAATATGAAAAAGATATTGAAAAATACTACGGTAAAAATGTAATTTCTGACGATAGTAAAATGGAAGCTCTAGGTAGAGATGTAGGTGTTCAAATGGCTACAAAATGTCCTTCTTTTTTAAAATTAATTATGGATAGTGTAGGAGATGATGATGGTGATGATGAAGAAATTGAGGCAGTTGAAGAAATTGAACCATCTGTTGTAGGTAAATATTTTCAAGCAAAATCTGAGCAATTTGTTACTTTCTCAATAAAAGAAGCTTCTGGTAAAACGGTTGAATTTATTTTATTAAATAATTTCGATAATTCATTTTTATTGACTGAAAATATATTAAAATCAAATGATGAAATTGAGGTTTTTTACTATGAATTAGAAATGTTTGATGCAAAAATTAAAAAATTTGTTACTTATAAAATAGTTTCAGATATTATAAAAAAATAATAATGTTAGTAGAGTTTTCAACATTACCTACTCATTCTCGAATTTGGATTTATCAATCAGATAGAAAATTTTCTGAAGTAGAAATTTCTGAAATTGTGGAAAGTTTAAAATCATTTATAGAATCTTGGTCTGCACATGGTCAAAGTTTAGAAGCTTCGTATTTATTAAAATACGAAAGATTTATAATCATTGCTGTAAATCAAGATGTACAAGCTGTAACAGGTTGTTCTATAGATGCTTCTGTTCAATTTATTCAATCATTGGAACAAAAATACAAGGTAGATTTAATGGATAGAATGAATGTAACTTTTAAAACAGGTGAATACATTGCTTATAAATCACTAATCGATTTTAAGAAAATGGCTAAAGCAAAATCTGTTTCTCCTTCAACTATTGTTTACAATAATTTGGTAAATACTATTGAAGAGTGGCAAGATTTTTGGGAAGTACCTGCTAGCGAAAGTTGGCATAATAGGTTTTTTTAAATTTGTAACATAAAAATTTAAAAATCATCATTATAACCTAATGATGATTTTTTTTAATATAATATTAGTATGAGATATATCATAATAGCACTGCTTTTTACTTCATTTATTTTTTCTCAGGATAACTCTACTATTACCCAAGAAAAATGGGTTGATAGTGTATATAATCAATTTTCTTTTGAAGAGAAAGTTGGGCAATTATTCATGGTTGCAGCTTATTCTAATAAAAATGAAGCACATAACAAATCTATTGATGATTTAATTTCTAAGTATAAAATTGGAGGATTAATCTTTTTTCAAGGCGGACCTGTTCGTCAAGCTAATTTAACAAATAGATATCAAGCACAATCTAAAGTTCCTTTATTTATAGGTATTGATGCAGAATGGGGTTTAAGCATGCGATTAGATTCTACTTATCGTTATCCATGGAACATGACACTTGGTGCTGTACAAAATTTGAGTCTTATTGAGAAAATGGGACAACAAATGGGTCAACAATCAAAACGTATGGGAATCCATTTTAATTTTGCACCTGTTGTAGATATTAACACTAATCCAAAAAATCCTATCATTGGTAATCGCTCATTTGGTGAAGATAAGTTTAATGTTGCAGAACGCGCAGTTGCTTTAATGAAAGGCTTTCAAAGCGAAGGTTTATTTGCTACAGCCAAACATTTTCCTGGTCATGGAGATACTTCTTCAGATTCTCATCATACATTACCTGTTGTTAAATTTGATAAAAAACGTATTGACGAAGTTGAACTATATCCGTATAAAGAGCTAATTAAGAATGGTTTATCGAGTATAATGGTTGCTCATTTAGATATTCCAAGTTTAGAACCTCGAAAAGGATATCCTACTTCAATTTCTTATAATGTTGTAACTGATATTTTACAAAATGAACTCGGATTTGAAGGTTTAATCTTCACAGATGCCTTAAATATGAAAGGTGCAAGTAATTTTAAACAACCTGGTGATATCGATTTAGAAGCTTTTTTAGCTGGAAACGATATTTTGCTTTTTGCTGAAAATGTTCCATTAGCAGTTGAAAAATTTAAAGTTGCTTTTAACGAAGGAAAATTATCTGAAGAACGAATTGCTTTTTCGGTTAAAAAAATTTTAAATTATAAATATAAAGCAGGATTAAATAATTATAAACCTGTTGAAATTAATAATCTTGTTGAAGATTTAAATAAACCTGAGTTTGATGCTTTAAATTTCGATTTATATGAAAATGCTATTACTGTTCTTACCAATAAAGAAAAAATAATTCCTATTAAGAAAATAGAAAAAGAGAAAATAGCTTATGTAAGTATTGGTAATGATTATTCAGATACTTTTATAAATTCATTAAATAAATATACTGATGTAACTGAAATAAAATCAGATAATTTAGATGAATTATTAGTTCTTTTAGAAGATTATACGAAAGTTGTTATTAGTTATCAAAAAGCTGACGGTGCTTGGAAAAATCACGATTTAAGTTTTAAAGAATTACTTTGGATTGATAGAATTTCAAAACAAAATAAAACAATTGTTACTTTTTTTACAAAACCTTATTCGCTATTAAATATTAAGAATTTTTCTGGAATTGAAAGTATTATTTTAGCTTATCAAAATATCGATTTTGCTCAAATTTCTGCTGCAGATATTATCTTTGGTTCTAAAAGTGCTAAAGGAAAATTACCTGTTTCTATAAATGATGACTTTGAAGTAAATGATGGAATTATAACTCAAAATTTAAACAGATTGGCTTTTGGAGTTCCAGAAAATGTGGGAATGAATTCTAAAATTCTTTCAAAAATTGATACTATTGCTAATTATGCTATTTCTAATAAAATGACACCTGGCGCACAAATTATTGTAGCTAGAAAAGGAGTGGTAGTTTATCAAAAATCTTTTGGTTACATGACTTATGAAAATAAAGATAAAGTAGAAAATACAAACTTGTATGACGTTGCTTCATTAACAAAAATTTTGTCAACGTTACCAAATTTAATGGTTCAATATGAAAAGGGTAAAATTAAGTTAGATACGAAGTTAAGTACGATGTTACCAATATTTAAAAAAACTAATAAAGAAAACATCACTTTTTTAGATTTACTAACACATCAAGCAAGACTTAAACCATGGGAACCTTTCTATAAAGCAACATTAGATAGTCTTGGTTTTCCTTCTGATAAATATTACAAAAAATCATTTTCAGATGAATTTCCAATTCAGGTTTCTGAAAACTTATTTTTAAGAAGAGATTATAATGATACAATTATGAAGGTAATTGCTGATAGTGATTTGCTACCTAAGAAAGAATATAAATACAGCGACTTTTCATTTATTTTAATGAAAGAATATTTAGAAAGAATTACTTCAAAAAAATTAGATGTATTAGCTGAAGATAATTTTTATTCTTATTTAGGAGCAAATTCAATGATGTACAATCCGTTGAGAAAATTTGATATGCGTTATATTGCTCCTACAGAAATTGATAATTATTACAGACATACAACTGTGCAAGGTTATGTTCACGATATGGGAGCCGCTATGCAAGGTGGTGTTTCTGGTCATGCAGGTTTATTTTCAAATGCACTTGATGTTGCAAAAATGATGCAAATGTATTTACAAAAAGGTTCTTATGGTGGACACCAATTCTTTACTGAGGAAACTTTAAATGCATTTAATAAATGTTATTTCTGTAAAGATGGAAATAGAAGAGGACTAGGGTTTGATAAACCTCAACTTGGAGAAGCTGGTCCTACTTGTGGCTGTGTTTCTTTAACAAGTTTTGGTCATACTGGATTTACAGGAACTATAGCTTGGGCTGATCCAGAAAAAGAAATTGTTTACATCTTTTTGTCAAATAGAACTTATCCAGAAGCTAAAACGAATAATTTATCTCGAAATAATATTAGAGAAAAAATTCAAGAAGTTATTTATGAAGCTATAACAGATTAATATTTAATAAAAAAATATAATGACATCAAAAGCACAATCACCTCAAGAATATTTAAATGAAGTGCCAACAGACAGATTGCCAGCAGTTGAAAAACTTAGAAAAACAATTTTGGATAATTTACCAAAGGGTTTTGAAGAAGGAATGAGCTACGGAATGATTGGTTATTATGTTCCTCATAGTATTTATCCAAATGGATATCATTGTGATACAAAATTGCCATTACCTTTTATGAGTTTTGCTTCCCAAAAAAACAGTATCAATTTTTATCATATGGGAATTTATGCCAATAAAGAACTTTATGATTGGTTTGTTTCTCAATATCCAAACTATTCTAAGAAGAAACTAGATATGGGTAAAAGTTGCATGCGTTTTAAAAAAGAAGAAGATATTCCGTTTCAATTAATTGCTGAGTTGGTTCAAAAAATTTCAGTTCAAGATTGGATTACAACCTACGAATCGGCATTTAAAAAATAATTTAACTATTATTTAGACTTCGTTTACATTTTAAAGAATTATTTTTAGAAAAAATTAAAAAGAAATGAAAATTGCAATTGTTTGTTATCCAACATTTGGCGGAAGTGGAGTAGTAGCTACCGAGTTAGGTTCTGAATTAGCCAAAAGAGGACACGAAATTCATTTTATAACTTACAGTCAGCCAGTACGTTTGGCTTTATTGAATAAGAATATCTTTTATCATGAAGTACACGTTCCTGAATATCCACTTTTTCATTATCAACCTTATGAATTAGCGCTTTCTAGTAAATTGGTAGACATGGTTAAACTTCATTCTATCGATGTTTTACATGTGCATTATGCTATTCCACATGCCTATGCAGGTTATATGGCTAAACAAATGCTTGCAGAAGAAGGAATTAATCTACCAATGATTACTACTTTACACGGAACTGATATTACTTTAGTAGGAAATCACCCATTTTATAAGCCAGCAGTTACATTTAGTATCAATAATTCAGATTATGTAACGAGTGTTTCAGAAAGTTTAAGAGACGATACCTATAGGTTGTTTGATATCAAAAAGGAAATTCAAGTTATTCCAAATTTTATTGAGATTACTAAAGATGCAATAGACGAAACATCACCTTGTCATAGATCGTTAATGGCAACAGAAGACGAAAAAATTATAACACATATATCCAACTTTAGAAAAGTAAAAAGAATTGATGATGTTGTAAAGATTTTTTTTGAAATCCAAAAAACAATTCCTTCAAAATTAATGATGGTTGGTGAAGGTCCTGAAAAAGAAACAGCCGAAAGATTATGTGAAGAACTAGGAATTATGAATAAAGTCATTTTCTTTGGTAACAGTAATGAAATTGATAAAATATTATGTTATTCTGATTTATTTTTATTACCATCAGAAACAGAAAGTTTTGGACTTGCAGCATTAGAAGCAATGTCTTGTGGAGTTCCTGTAATATCAAGTAATTCTGGCGGTTTGCCAGAAGTAAATAGAGAAGGAGTTACCGGCTATTTAAGTAATGTTGGAGATATTGAGAGTATGAGTAAAAATGCAACTTCCATTTTATCTAATAATGCTAAACTGCTACAATTTAAACAAAATGCATTAAATGAAGCATCAAAATTTGATATAAAAAATATATTACCTATTTACGAAGATTTGTATTTTAAAGCAATAAAAGAGAAAGTTTAATGAAACATATATTTATTATTTTATCAATAACACTTTTAAGTTGTTCATCTGGAAAGGATAAATCTAATGTTAAATATAAAGTATTACATTCAGGTCAAAATGCTTCTATTGAAAACAAAGAATTTATTTTAATAGAAAATAATGATGATTATATTGCTGCAATAGAAAAATTAAATGTTGATGAATCTGATTATGAAAATTTATTAAATGTAGATTTTAAATCAAATAACGTTTGCATTTTATTTCTTGGAGAGAGAAGTAATGGCGGCTATTCAATTGAAGTGGATTATATAAAGAAAAAAGAAAATGCATTATATATAAAAACAAAAGAAATTACTCCACAAAAACATTCAAATGTTATAATGGTAATTACTCACCCTTATTGTTTAATATCACTACCAAAAAATAAAAATATTGTTATAAAATAAAAAAGTCCCACAATTGGGACTTTTTTATTTTATAACAAGTGTTTAGAATCTATATCTAACACCTAAGGCTATATCTGGGCCAAAATTATCATTATAATCAGCATAATCACCCCCAAAATATATTTCTGGTCTAAAGTCTAACGATAATTGTAATGGAAAATCAAATAAATATTCAATTCCTATATCACCAGCTGCGAAAACGAAGGAACCGCTTCCATCTCCATAATCTTTATCAACACTCCAAGAACCCACACCACCACCAGCACCAGCATACCAATTAAATCCTCCGTCAATATTCCAAACCCATTGGTACAATCCAGCTAATTTAAAAGCATCAACATGCTGACTATTTCTCCATCCTAAATCAAATTCTAAACGATTATTTTTTGACAAACCTCTTTGATAGGATACTTCTCCACCAAAACCATCATTATCACCTAATCTTAAACCAATTGCATTTTTTGAAATTTCTTGCGCATTTGCACTAAATACTAATCCCAATAGTAAAAAGGCAGATAAAATTCTTGTTTTCATAATAGTTTTCATTTTTTTAAATTATAGACTATAAGAACTTTAAAAGTTCTGTTTTATTGTACAAAATAGTTTGTTAGATACTCATTTTGTATTTGAGTAGAAGTTGTAGGAACACCTAATTGATCTGCTATAAGTTGAGAAATTGAATAAGAAATTGTAGTATTTGTATGAAATACTCCAATTCCATCTGCAATATATTGTAAAGAAGTTAATACATCCTGATTAGTAATTATAGGAATGTTAATTCCACTAATATTTGTTGATATTGTTACATTTAAAATAATTTTTGTAATCTTAACATTACTGTATATATCAGTATTTGGAGATGTAAATTGAGCAATATTTTCACCTGCTATTGATTTTAAAGTATAATTAATTGTTACAGGATAGCTATTAATAGTTTCGTTAATTACACCCGTTTTTGTTGAAAGTGTTTCATTATTTGAAGCATTTGCTTTAAAAATAATAAAATCAACTAAACTTAAATCTAAATTAATAGGTAATTGACCATTTCCAAGGGATAAATCTCCAGAAAGAAGTAATTTATTTTGAGATTTTCTAACACCATTGTTTTTTAGTGAAGAAGAATAAAATCCGGTAGCTAAATTATTTTCAGTTTCAATTTTTTTATAAGTTTTTGAGCCTATTATAGTGTCTTTTGAAATGAATAAAGAATCTTTTGTGATGGTTCCGCTATTATCAACATCATAGACCCAATAATTTCCAATAGTTATAGGTAATTCAAAATTTGTTTGATTATTTAAGTTATCGTCATAATCATTAGAGCATGACATTAATGTTATTAATAGACCGCTTAAAAAGTATATGTTTTTCATAAAAATTATTTTTAGCTAATATACTCAATATTTTAAATTTTGTTTGTTAGTTACTATTTTATATAAACATTTTACTTAATTTATTTAAGTACATTTGTTATATTAAAATAATATAGATCATAATGTCAGGTAATACTTTTGGAAAACTATTTAAACTAACAACTTTTGGTGAATCTCACGGTAATGCAATTGGTGGAATAATTGATGGTTGTCCTTCAGGAATAAAAATTGATTTTGAAGCAATTCAAATTGAAATGCAACGTAGAAAACCAGGTCAATCTTCAATTGTAACACAAAGAAAAGAAGAAGATGAAGTAATTTTTCATTCGGGTATTTTTGAAGGAATTACAACAGGAACTCCTATTGGTTTTTCAATATTAAATACTAATCAAAAATCTAAAGATTATTCAGATATTAAAGATACCTATCGTCCTAGTCATGCTGATTATGTTTACGATAAAAAATACGGAATAAGAGATTATAGAGGTGGTGGAAGAAGTTCTGCAAGAGAAACAGCCTGTAGAGTGGTTGGTGGTGCAATAGCCAAACAAGTTATCCCAAATATTAAAATTAATGCATTTGTATCTTCTGTAGGTGAAATATTTATAGATAAACCCTACCAAGATTTAGATTTTTCAAAAATTGAGGATAACTCCGTTCGTTGTCCTGATGAAGCAACTGCTTTAAAAATGGAAAATTTTATTAAGGAAATTAAAAAACAAGGCGATTCAGTTGGAGGAACTGTCACTTGTGTAATTCAAAATGTTCCAATTGGTCTAGGAGAACCTGTTTTTGATAAATTGCACGCAGAACTTGGTAAAGCAATGCTTTCTATTAATGCAGTTAAAGGTTTTGAATACGGAAGCGGTTTCTGTGGTTCTAAAATGAAAGGTAGCGATCATAATGATTTATATAATTCAGACGGAACTACTAAATCTAATTTATCTGGTGGAATTCAAGGAGGAATTAGCAACGGTATGGATATTTATTTTAGAGTAGCTTTTAAACCTGTAGCAACTTTAATTCAAAAACAACAAGTTTTAGATATTAAAGGAAATATAATAGAACAACAAGGTAAAGGAAGACACGACCCATGTGTTGTTCCTAGAGCTGTTCCAATAGTTGAAGCAATGGCTGCATTGGTGATAACTGATGCGTTTATTTTAAACAAAAAGTAAGAATATTATTATTTATTGAATAATGATAATTTCGATATTTTAATTAAAAATAAAATTTAAATTCAATAAATTTTATTTTTTTTGATGTAAAATATATTTTTAATGCCAATTATTGACAGTTTTTTATATTTTATATAATTATCTATTGTACAGATTTTTATATTCGTTTTCGATTTAATTTTGTTTAAATTCTAAACTATAAAATATGAAAAAAATTACTTTAACGAAGAGTTTCAAAAAGTTTGTTATTCTTTCAATTTGCTTTCTAAGCAGTTTCTCATTTTATGCCCAAAATGATTATTATTCAATAATTTCGGGAACAAGTACTTCTCAAAATGGTAGAGCGCCTCAAGGAGCAAGAAATATTACAAGAAGTATTTGGTTAATTACGGCTGCTGAAATGACTGCAGCTGGATTTACCAGTGGGCAAGATATTTCAGGAATTGGCTTTACATATCAGACGGGACAAGATGTTACTACTACTGGAAATGCAATATTTTATATGCAAAATACTACAAATACTACAAACTCAAAAAGTACTACCTGGGCTACTGCAATCTCAGGAATGACAACTGTTAGTAATGCTCCTATTACACTTCCAACAGCTGCTGGAGAATTTGATTATTCTTTCTCAGGAGGTTCAACTTTTACTTATACAGGAGGAGGTCTTTATATTGCTTTTGATTATCAAAATTTAACTAACCCATTATCAAGTTTAAACACAGCATATTGTAATACTACATTAACTAATGGATTAAAAGGGGCTATGTCTGCAGCTGGAAGTACTACAGCTCCAACAACGACCACTGCTTCTAGTTTTAGACCAGAAACAAGATTAGGTATACCAGTTTCTTGTGCTAGACCTACAAGTGTTAAGTATGTTAATGGTGGTAATACTTTAACAAGTGCAACTTTATCATGGAATCCTGCTGGTGGAGCAAATGTTGATATTGAATATGGATTATATGGTTATACACAAGGAAGTGGTATTAATAGTTTTGCAAACGTTTCTTCTCCATACTCTTTAAGTGGTCTTACAGCTAATACAGTTTATGACTTTTATGTTAGAACAA
Organism: Flavobacteriaceae bacterium; assembly: GCA_002862805.1. Lineage (GTDB taxonomy): Bacteria > Bacteroidota > Bacteroidia > Flavobacteriales > Flavobacteriaceae > Flavobacterium. The sequence continues at coordinate 10,201 of PKEA01000067.1, forward strand.
ATTGCGGTACTGGCTATAGTGTTTGGAATGGACCTTATGCTTTCTCAACTTTATTTGATGCTGCAAATGTTCCTTATAATACAAGTTTTGAACATGAGATTTTACCTTTTGTAGGTTGGACAACTCCAAATGTAACTCCTGTAGCTGGTGATTGGTCTATTGGATATTACGGAGCTGGAGCACTTGTTCAAGAAGGTAATTCATCTGTCGTTTCTGTTACTCCTGCGGCCGCGGCGGCAAATAATTGGATGTTTTCTAGAGGTGTTAACTTGGTTGCTGGAGAACAAGCTACAATTACTTATTATTTAAGTAATTACCAAAGTGGTACAACTGCAACAGGGAATTATCAATTAACTGTAGGAAATGCTCAAAATTCTGCAGCTCAAACTACAATTTTAGCAGATGAAACTGGTGTTTCAGTTGCTGCATTTACTTTAAAAACATTTACTTTCACACCTTCTACTTCTGGAGTTTATTATTTTGGATTTAGAAATTATACACCTTTAAATGCTGTGGGTACTCATGCTATTATTGTTGATAATTTTACTGTTGATCAAACGTTATCTAATAATAGTTTTGTAGAATCTCAATTTAAAGTTTATCCTAATCCGGTTAAAGATATTTTATCTGTAGAAAACGATCTTAATACAGTTTCTAAATTAACTATTTCAGATATAAATGGAAGAGTTGTAAAGGTTGTTGAAATTGAATCAGATAAAGTTAATGTAAACATTTCTGAATTACAAAGAGGTGTTTATATTGCTCAATTTGTTTCTGACCAAGGAAGCTTTACAAAGAAAATTATAAAAGAGTAATTAAAAATTTATTTAAAAAAGAAAACGACCAATTTATTGGTCGTTTTCTTTTTTCTTTTTGTCTGTATTCATTAAAAGCATTACTGCTCCAACAAGCCCAAGAATTACTAATGAAAATATTACTATCATAATAAAAGCACCATTTCCCCAGTTTACTAAAGGTATAAATAAATTTTTCATAGTTGTTACTTTAATTTTAACAAATGTATAACCATAAAAGTACTCTAAAAATGATAATTATCATAAAAATTTTGCTTTCAATTCTGGAGTCGGAATCATACAGGCTTCTTTTTTGCCGTACCATTTATAACGATTTTTTGCAATATAATCGTAAACAATATTCTTAATGCTATTTGGAATAAAGTTTAAATAACCTAATAAAGAGTAAATTCCGGATAAGTTTTTAGCAATTGTAAGAGCTGCTTCAGCTTTATACGAATAGGATAATCCAGGTTCGTAAAGAATTATAGAATCAATTTTTGAAGTATCAACTCCAATGTGTTTTATGATTTTCTGTCCTAATTCAGATTGAATGGCAACAAATCTAAAAATATCTTTTTTATCGTGCTTATAAATAAATTGTACTGATGCATCACATAAATTACAAACGCCATCAAATAGAATTATTTTTTTATCAACTGGTAAATTTTCAATTTCCATAATGTATTATTTGTTATTTAGGTTGAACGTATTCTAATTCGTCTAAACTTACTTTTGAAGTAAAAATACCATAATTTACTGTTGCTTTCTTCTTTTCAATTTTATCAATTGTTCCTACGGCTTTTCCATCGTTCATTCGAACTCTATCTCCAACTTTTAAAACTACTTTTGGTTTATTTTCTTCTTCAATTTTGGCTTTTATTTTCTTTTCTTTTTTCTCTTTTCGAATCTCTTCAACTTTAACTTTTATTTCTTCGATAACAACCTTTTCAACTTTTTCTTTTACCTTTTTTTCTTTTAGTGTAAGTTTTTTACGTTTTGAATTTTCTATTTCAACCATTTTCAAAACTTCAGACATCAAGGTCTTCTTGTTTTTAGAATTAAAATACTTTTCAGAAAGATCATCAATTTTTTGACCTAAATAAACTAAACGCTGATTGGCATCATAAACTTCTTGATAACGCTCTAATTTTTCTTGAATTTTTGCATTAATGTTTTCCATTTTTTGGCTTTCTTCTCTCGCCTTTATTTCTTCTTCTTTAAGGTTTTGGGAAGTCTTTTCTAATTTAGAACGTTCTTTTTGTAAAGTAGCAATAGTTTTATCAAAACGCACCTTTCCTTTTTCTATTTTTTTCTTAGCTCTGTTTATTAAACCAAATGGAATTCCGTTTTTTTGAGCAACTTCAAATGTAAATGAACTTCCGGCCTGACCTAAATGCAATTTATACATAGGTTCTAACGATTTTTCGTCAAATTGCATATTAGCATTTATTGCAAAAGGTAATTCGTTTGCTAATATTTTTAAATTGCTATAATGTGTTGTAATGATTCCAAAAGCTTCACGAGCATAAAACTCTTCTAAAAATGTTTCTGCTAAAGCTCCACCTAATTCAGGATCAGAACCTGTACCGAATTCGTCAATTAAAAATAACGTTTTTGAATTACATTTTTTTAAGAAATAATTCATGTTTTTTAATCGGTAACTATAAGTACTTAAGTGATTTTCAATAGATTGATTATCGCCAATATCAGTTAGAATTCTATCAAATAAAAAGGTTTCGCTTCGTTCGTGAACCGGTATTAAAATTCCGCATTGTAACATTAGCTGTAGTAAACCAATAGTTTTTAGCGTAATACTTTTTCCACCAGCATTTGGACCAGAAATAACAATTATACGTCCTTCATTGTTTAATTCAATTGTTTGTGGATAAGTGACAGCATTTTTAGCCTTATTATTTAAATATAAAATAGGGTGGAAGGCTTCTCTAAAAAACAAACGTTTTTCATTTGTAATTGTAGGTAATATTCCATTAATGGTGTTTGCATATTTAGCTTTTGCAGCAATTACATCTATATCGCTTAAAAACTCTTGATAATCGCTTAATGTTTCTCTAAAAGGTCTGATTTCATTAGTTAAACGTTTTAAAATACGTACAATTTCTTCACGTTCTTCGTATTCTAACGCATTTAACTCTCTCGAATATCTTAATGTAGCTTCAGGTTCAATATAAGCAATACTTCCTGTTTTAGAATTTCCTAAAATACTTCCTTTTACTTTTTTTCGGTACATGGCTAAAACGGCCAAAACTCTACGATTTTCAACTACAGTTTCTTTAATATCGTCTAAGTATCCAGCTGAATTATATTGGCTTAAAGCCATTCCAAAACTTTGATTGATTTTTCCACGAACCAATTGAATACTTTTTCGAATGTGTAATAAATCAGGAGAAGCATTATTTTTTAATTCGCCATATTTATCAAAAACAGCATCAATTTTTTCTAAAATGTATTTGCATTGTTCAACTTCGGCAGATTTATGATATAATGTTGGATAATAGTCTTGGAATTTCTTTAAAAAACGAAGTAATTGAATAGCAGTATCAGTTATTCCTGCAATTTTTTTAAAACTTATTTGCTCTAAAAAACTATCTTCAATTTTAAGAAATTTCAATTCATATGAAATGACCTCAAAGCCATGATTAGGAATTGCGTTGTTATTGGTAAATGATGCAACATATTCAGAAGTATGATGTAACTCATTTAGTAAAATTTCTTTGTCCTTAAAAGGTACAATTTGAAGTGCTTTTTCAATACCAATTTCAGTATTACATTTACTAGAAATGGTTTCTAAAATGGTATTAAATTCTAAATCCTGAAGTGTTTTATTGGTAACTGAAATCATGTGTTCTTTTTCAAAGTGGTAAAGTTACAAAGTATAAAGTTTTAAAGTAATTATATTTGCAATAAAAATGATTATGAACATACATCCATCTTGGCAAAATCCCCTTTCAAAAGAGTTAGAGAAACCTTATTTTCTTCAATTAATGGAATATGTTGAGGATGAGTACGAAAAAAATATTTGTTTTCCACCAAAAGAACTGATTTTTAATGCTTTTAATTTATGTTCTTTTGATGATTTGAAAGTTGTAATTATTGGTCAAGATCCTTATCATGGAACTGGCGAGGCAAATGGATTGTGCTTTTCGGTGAATGATAATGTGAAAATTCCACCTTCTTTAAGAAATATTTTTGCTGAAATTAACACCGATTTAGATCGTATTATGTTGCCAACATCGGGTAATTTAGAACATTGGGCAAAGCAAGGTGTGTTGTTACTAAATGCTACTTTAACGGTAAGGAAAGATGAAGCAAATAGTCATAAACATTTAGATTGGCAAAAATTTACGGATGCTGTGATTCAAACTATTTCAAATGAAAAAGAGCATGTTGTTTTTTTACTTTGGGGAAGTTTTGCTCAAAAGAAAATAAAGTTCATTGATGAAAATAAACACTTTGTTTTACAATCTGGCCACCCATCTCCTTTAAGTGCAAACCGAGGTTTTTGGTTTGGAAATAAACATTTCAGCAAATCGAATGATTTTTTAATAAAAAATAAAAAGACACCAATAACATGGTAATTATAAATTTTTAGCCATTTGATTTATGAATTTTAATTGGCTTTCAATTTGTTTTTCTTCATTTTGCTTTTTTAAATCTTCTATACTATTAAAAAAATCAGAATTTAGACTTAAAAAATCAATATTAAAGTGGCTGTCTTCTGTAATAAGTAGCTTATTGTTATTATTGTCTGATATTATATTCATTTTATAATTAAATTTCTTTCCTTCCAAATATTTTCCTTCTAGAACATTTATGATTGATTTTTTTTGTTTATCAGATATATATGAAAAAATATATTTTATGTAGAATAATTCGTTTTTGTAAAAATGAAATTCACATTTAACTCTTTCGTTCGCAAATTTTAATCTGTAGAATAAAATAGACATTTCGTTAATAACTTGATTTTCAATTATATAGACAGGTTCTCCGTATATTTTTTTAGTTTGTGAAATTGTGTATTTAAATGTAACCGTTGAATCTTCAAGAATATTTTTATTTGTATTTTGGTTATATACTGCTAGCGATGTTGCATTTAACAATTTAACATAGGTAGCAATGTTTGTAGTATATTTATCAATTAATTGTCTGTAATAATACCTTGAAAAGTAATATTCTTTTTGTTTAAAAAAAAGTTTTTTTACTCGTTTTGTTAAATTCATTTAAGATTGAAGGTTATGCTTGTATTGATTAAGTACAATGTAAATTTGGATCAATTCAAAGGTATTTAAGAAATATAGTTATTACATATAGTAATTCTATAATTTTTCTTAAAAAAGTTAATTGAAAGTAAGTTCTCCTAATATTTCTTCTTTCATGAATGGACCACCTGGAAATTTTGCAGTATAATCTAAGTTTAACCATATTTTTCCACGTTCATCGATATGGTAATGAATTTCTTTATTTTTACTTTCTTCAACAAATAAAACTTCTTTAATTAGGTAAACTGCAGTTTCTAAATCGTTTTTATCGCCAATAAGCATTTCAGGATACATGTGTCCACCTGTGTGGATTATTCTTGGGGTTCCACCAATAGCTTTTATACAAGCTGACATTAGTATAGCATGATCATCACAATCGCCTGAAAAATGTTGAATACTTTCAGATGCAGCGGCTATGTACTCTTGACCTTTTGGATCATTTACATAATTCCAGCGTTGTTTTATTTCTTTAAAAACTGCAAAACACTGAATTAGTTTTCTGTCTTTTGCATGGCCTTTGATGTCTTTAAAGTGTTTTGTGGTTGCATATAATGCAAAATTTCGAACTTTTGGATTGGTAAAATTTACGGCATCAATAATTTTTGATTTATTAGGGAATGGCAATAATTTAGAAATAATTAAATCTTGTGGATGTGGATCTTCTTGCATTGAATATATCATGGAACGATAATCTTCAAAAACGCGTTGAAAGCCATATTCTCCAAATAATGTTCCGTAAATAAGTGTAATTATATAGAAAAATATACAAATTACAATTATTGTTTTTAATGTTCTTAAAATGAGTTGAATAAGAATTAATATTCCTATAAAAATAAAAATTCGATCTAAGTTTATTGGCCAATTAAATTCAATAATATTATGATGAACAATTAAAAAAGTAGGTATTGCAATAAGAATGTTTAATAAAAAAATTACAATACTATCCCATGGCTTTGGCAAAGAAAGCTTTTCCTTAAGTTTTGTAAAAGAAATGGGATCAATTTTAACCATTGTGTTTAAAACGATAAAAATAAGTAATTATTTAGCTATAGTTTCAAACGGAACTCTTTTTTCAATAATATTTAACGTATATAATTGTTCTTGTACTTTATTAAGTGTTTTTTTATCGATTTGTTTTTGTGACCAATGTGTTAAAGACAACCATTCTTGTATATCTTCAATTTTCTGATTGTATTTTGAAGCTAACATTCTATCGATACTTGGAATCATTTTAAATTCTGAAGTTGTAGTATTTATAATTTCTAATATTTGTTCAATTACATGAGGTTTTTCTTCTAAAATTTCATTTCGTACAGCAATTACAAAACAAGGCCATGGAGTAGGACAGTCAGCAATTTTTCTAAATGTTCCATTATCTACTAAAGGTTTAGTCATAAAACGTTCCCACATGAAATAATCTGCTTTTTCATTAGTTAAAGCTTCAACAGCGCCGTCTATAGTATTTACAACTTCAAATTGAAGATTATTAGTATCCCAATTATTGTTTTGTGCGTTTACATAACTCATTAAATGTGAGCCGGATCCAAAACGAGAAATAGCTGCTTTTGTGTTTTCTAGATCAGAAATTTTTTCAAATTTTGAATTAGCTGCAACATGAATTCCCCAAATAAGTGGACTTTTTACATAAACCTGAACAATTTTTGTCTCATTTCCAGCAATAATATCTTTTACAATTCCTTCAGTTAGAATTACTGCAATGTCTGTTTCTTTATCGCGAAGCATTTGGCACATTTTGCCTGTTCCTTCAGGGACATCTATCCATTGTAAATCAATTCCAACTTCTTCAAAATCACCATCATCTATGCACATTTGCCAAGGCAAATTGAAATGTTCTGGTACGCCTGCTATTTTTATTGTTTTCATGTCATTGAGAGGAACGAGGGATTCTCATTCCGATTTTTATTACTAATTACTTTTTTATAATGACTTAATAGGATTCACCATTTGCCACCATTTCCATGACGCTCCGTGTTGATCTAAATAATCTTCTATGAATTTCATACCACATTTATTCAAAACATGATTAGAAGCACCGTTTTCGGCATGAGTATAAGCATTCATTACATCAATATTCATTTCATTAAAACCATGATCTAACCACGCATTTGTTGCTTCTGTAGCAAATCCTTTATTCCAAAATTTTTCGTTTAAACGATAACCGTAATCATAGAAATTTGTATTTCCATTTTCTACGTGGTCATCGATATATTTAATTCCTGTCCAACCAATTAACTCACCAGTTTCTTTAATTATTGTTGAGAAGCGTCCAATTTTATTTCTTTGATACTGTTTACGAACCATATCAATGTAAGAATGAATCTCATCAGTAGTTGTAAACGGTTTTTGCCAAAGATAAATATGAACATTTGGGTTAGAATCCATATCAAATAAAGCTTCTGCATCTTCATGACGCATTTCTCGCATTATAAGTCTTTCAGTTTCAAGAATTAAATTCATTTATCTGCATTTTAAATTTGAAATTATAATTCGATACCCATCTGGATCTAAAATCATTTTTCCGTTTTCATTCCAATAAGGATTTTTCGCTTTAATGAAAGAAATATTATGTTTTTGAACAGTATCAATTAATTGATTGTATTCGTTTATTTTTTCAGGATAAAATACAATAATATCATCTTCATTATAATTAAACTCAACAACTTCATTTGATGTTGTAAACTCTAAATGCCAATCTGTATTAGGTTTTCCTATGAAAATTCCATCATATAAATCGTGGTTTTCAAAACTACCTAAGACTTCAAAACCTAAAACTTTAGTGTAAAAGGTTTTTATTTTTTCTAAATCATTTGTATGTCTGGCAATTCTAAATTTCATTTATTTTGAATCTAATTTTTTTTGCAATTTTTTCAACATTTCAAGTTGTTCAGCTTGACTTTTTATTAGCATTTGAATTTGTTCTTCTAGTAATAAATCAACTTTTTGATGTAAACTTCTTAATTCTAATTCAGCTTTTAAATTAATTAAATAATCATTTTCGCTTCGTTTCCTGTCTTTTTCTTCCTGACGGTTTTGGCTCATCATAATAATTGGAGCCTGAAGTGCAGCAATACAAGATAAAATCAAATTCATTAAAATGAAAGGATAAGGGTCAAATCGTAAAGATAGTATAGCAACAGTATTGAATAGAATCCATATAAATAAAATAATTGCAAATAATATTATAAATTTCCAACTTCCTCCAAAACTAGCTACTTTGTCTGAAATTTTTTGACCTTTTGTTATTACTTCTTCTGGTTGATGTAATAAATTATCAACCATTAGTTTTTCTTCGTCAAACGTTTGTTTTACAATGTTTTGAAGTTTTAACAATTGCTCTTTTTCAGAGTTTAGTAAATTTTTTGAGGATTTATCCATTGCTATTTTATTTAGAAAACAGATTAATGAAATTGGAGATTTTAAAATTATATCAGTTTCTTAGATCTAAATTTTTACTTTTATTCAGCTAATTTATCTAAAGCATAAGCAATTAATTCATCAACAGCTTTGTATGGATCAGCGCTAAAATTTCCTGTTGCTCTGTTAGCAATAATGGCATTTAAAGATAAACATTCGTGACCTAGTAATTTTCCTAAACCATAAATGGCTCCAGTTTCCATTTCTAAATTGGTCATTTTTGTACCTTTATAATTAAAACTATCCATTTTTCTATTCAAATCATTGTCTTGAATTTCTAAACGCAATACTCTTCCTTGTGGTCCATAAAAACCTCCAGCGGTTCCTGTAAAACCTTTGTAAATTTTATCGCTTTCAAATATTTTTTCTAACTTTTCACTTCCTTTAATTACATAAGGACGTCCTTTTCTTAAATCCCAATTGGTTTGATTAATGAATGCATCTTCAATTTCAATTTCAGAAATGTCATCAATTAAATAGGAGCGAAGCATGTTATCTAAACCTAATCCGTATTGACTCATTACAAAGCTATCGCAAGGAATATCTGCTTGCAAAGAACCTGAAGTACCAATACGAACAATGTTTAACGATGTTAAGTTTTGCTTTGGTTTACGCGTCTCTAAGTCGATATTAACTAAAGCATCTAATTCGTTCATTACTATATCAATATTGTCTGGACCAATTCCGGTTGACATGACTGACATCCTTTTGCCTTTATAAATTCCTGTTTGAGTTTTGAATTCTCTTTTTTGAGTAGAAAATTCAATAGAATCAAAATGTTTAGTTATTTTTTCTACACGATTTTGATCTCCTACAAAGATAATATCATGTGCAATGTTTTCTGGTTTTAAATTCAAATGGTAAACACTTCCATCTGGGTTTAATATTAATTCTGATGATTTAATCATTTTTATTTATTTTAATTATTCTTATCCTCCAACACGCTTGGTTTTAAAACCTTTATCTTGAAGAATTTTCATTATTTTATCTCTATAATCACCTTGAATGATGATTTCACCTTCTTTAAAGCTTCCGCCAACAGCTAATTTGCTTTTAATTTCTTTTGCTAAAAGTTTAAAATCTTCATCTTCTCCTTCGTAACCAGAAATTATAGTGGTTGGTTTTCCTTTTCTCTTTTCGTATTTACAAATCATAGGTTCTTTTTGAACGAATAATTCGTGTTCAGAATCGACAACAACTTCAGGTTCGTTTGAAGGTTCATGATCTGGAAATAGTTTTTTTAATTGTTCGCTTAAGTCCATTTTTTTTTGAACGCGGATTTAACAGATTCGCTTACGCGAAACGCTGATTAATACTGATTTTTTTATACTGTTTTCAAATATTTTCTTTAATGTAAAATGCTATTTGAACGCTGATTACACGGATTTGCAAATGCGAATCGCTTGTTTACAGATTTTTTCTTTGTTTTCTTTTATTTTCAAATATTTTTCTTCTGAATTCAGGCTTTTTTCCAAAATTCAATAACAAACCTACTTCACAGTCTGTACCTCTCAAATAGTTGAGAAGTTGATTTTCGAATGCTTCTACTATACATTCGGCTGCTTTTAATTCTAGTATTACGGTATTGTTTACAATAATATCTGCATAATAATCTCCTACGTTTTCCCCTTTATAATAAACTTTAATCTTTTCATTAGAAGTTACTTCTAATCCTTTATTCTTTAATTCAATGAGTAGAGCGTTTTGGTAAACTTTTTCAAGAAAACCATAGCCTAGTTCATTATAAACGTCGTAGAATGTTTTTAAAATTAACGATGTTAATTCGTTATGTAATAAGTGCATATAATAATTATTAAAATCTGTAAAATCTGCGTTTTACGAAGTAAATCCGTTTTATCCGCGTCCTATTTGGCGTATATTTTTTGTTTAATCTGTGTTCAACACTAAAAAGCAAAAAGACATCAAGATAAACTCAATGTCTTTTCTTTACATTATAAAATTAAAATTATTTTTTTATCAATCCTAATTCTACTAATCTTTCATGTAAAAATTCTCCAGCAGTAATGTCTTCAAATCCTTTCGGATTATTTTCATCAATACATTCTGGCAAACAGTTTAACGACATGTCGCTAACTGGATGCATGAAAAATGGAATAGAAAAACGAGATGTTCCCCATAATTCCCTTGGTGGGTTAACCACTTGGTGAATCGTAGATTTTAATTTGTTGTTCGTATGTCTCGATAACATATCACCAACATTAATCATCATTTCATCTGGTTCTGCAATAGCGTCAATCCAATCACCGTTATGGTTTTGTACCTGTAATCCTTTTCCTTGAGCACCCATTAATAAAGTAATCAAGTTAATGTCTCCATGAGCAGCAGCTCTTACAGCTCCTTCTTTAGGTTCATCAGTGATAGGTGGGTAGTGAATAGGACGTAAAATACTATTTCCGTCTTTTATGTACTTATCAAAGTAAAATTCATCTAAACCAATATGAATGGCCAATGCTCTTAAAACATAAACACCAGTTTTTTCAATCAATTGATACGCTTCTTTACCTACAGAATTGAATTTAGGTAATTCTTTAACTTCAACATTATCAGGATATTCTCCTGCATATTTTGAACCTTCAGAAACATATTGTCCAAAGTGCCAAAACTCTTTTAAATCTCCCGCAGAACGACCTTTAGCATGTTCTTTTCCAAAAGAAACATAGCCTCTTTGTCCGCCAATACCAGGAATTTCATACTTTTCTTTAGTTTCTAATGGTAAATTGAAGAAATTTCTAACTTCACTATACAAATCTTCAACTAATTTGTCATCTAAAAAATGACCTTTTAATGCTACGAAACCAATTTCTTCGTAGGCTTTTCCGATTTCATTTACAAATTTTTGTTTACGTGCCGGATCATCCGACAGGAAATCACGTAAGTCAACACTAGGAATTTTTTGCATTATATTACATTTTGTTAATAACTTACAATAGGTTTAATACCTACTTAGAACAAAAGTAATTAAATATTTTTAATTGAAAATATGAAAGTTGTTAACATTATAAAAATCTAGTTTAAAGCTGTTTATATTTATTCATATTTTTTTTATAACAATACGCTTTGAAAATGTTATTTTTCATACATTTGGTACCAAATTAAAAGCACTCATTTTATGAATTTTGACAGACAAGATTTAACAAACGAACAGTTATTAGATTTATATAAAAAACTATTAAAGCCAAGGCTTATTGAAGAAAAAATGTTGATTCTTTTACGTCAAGGTAAGGTTTCAAAATGGTTTTCAGGAATAGGGCAAGAAGCAATATCAGTTGGTATTACTTCGGTTTTAGATAAAGATGAGTACATTTTACCAATGCACCGTAACTTAGGTGTATTTACTACGAGAGAAATTCCTTTACACCGTTTATTTTCGCAATGGCAAGGTAAAAAGACTGGTTTTACTAAAGGTAGAGACAGAAGTTTTCACTTTGGAACACAAGAATTTAAGTTGGTTGGAATGATATCGCATTTAGGTCCGCAATTAGGTGTTGCTGACGGAATTGCTTTAGCCAATAAATTAAAGAAAAACGGAAAAGTAACCGCAGTATTTACTGGTGAAGGAGCAACTTCAGAAGGAGATTTCCATGAAGCCTTAAATATTGCAGCAGTATGGGATTTACCTGTGTTATTTGTAATTGAAAACAATGGTTACGGACTTTCAACTCCAACAAACGAACAATATCGTTGTGAAAACTTGGCCGATAAAGGTGTAGGTTTTGGTATGGAAAGCCACATAGTTGACGGAAACAATATATTAGAAGTAGTAAATTTAATTTCTAAATTAAAAGCTTCTATGGTCGAAAATCCTCGTCCGGTTTTACTAGAGTTTAAAACGTTTAGAATGCGAGGACACGAAGAGGCGAGTGGTACAAAATATGTTCCGCAAGAGCTAATGGACATGTGGGCTGAAAAAGATCCAATTGAAAACTTTAAAGAATTCTTACTTAGAACAAATGTTTTAAACGAAGAAACAGATACACAATACAGAGCAGAAATTAAAGCAGAAATAGACGAACATTGGGCAATTACTCAAGGTGAACCAGATGTTGTTGCTGATTTAACTGAAGAGTTAAATGATGTGTATGAACCTTATGATTTTGAAGAATTTACACATTCTAAAGAAGTTGAAAACATACGTGTGGTTGATGCCATTTCTAACGCATTAAGACAATCGATGGAGCGTCATGATAACTTGGTTATTATGGGACAAGATATTGCTGAATACGGTGGTGCTTTTAAAATTACAGATGGTTTTGTAGATGCTTTTGGTAAAGAAAGAGTTCGTAATACTCCAATCTGTGAAAGTGCTGTAGTTTCAGCTGCAAACGGACTTTCTATAAACGGTCATAAAGCCATTATGGAAATGCAATTTGGAGATTTCGTTTCTACAGGGTTTAACCCAATTGTAAACTTATTAGCAAAACAACATTACCGTT
>PKEA01000055.1 GCA_002862805.1 Flavobacteriaceae bacterium
TCATAAGGATCAGCATAAGATGTTGCTTTTGTCAAATAATTTGTTTTTTGGTAAGTAATAGAAGTTATTAATCGTGTGCTTCTTTTGAAGTAATCATTGGAACTAAAAATTTTAAATGATTTACCAATCCAATATTCTTGATACTCAGATTTTATCATATTATTAACAATAGTATCTGGAATGCTTATAAATTTTTCGTTTTGAATTTTATTTTCAAAGTATACTCCACCAGCCCATTTAGTTACTGGTGAAAAGAAATCTCTTTTTAAATTTACACTTCTTTTACTGTTGTTGTCAAAGTCGTTAGTATAGCCTAAAATAAATTGTAGATAGGTGTTTTTTATGTTGTTAACTGTATATGATCCTGAAATAGCTTTTTCTTTGTCTTCAAATCGGGTTTTATATGTCCCACTGATTCGATGGCCTAATCCAAGCAAGTTACGTTCAGTTAGTTTCCCTGTTGCTTGATTTGATGATGCACTTCCGTTAGGTAATAAGCTCCATGAATCTAATACTTTTACAAAAATATCTATTGAATCATTTTCGGTTGAAATAGGTAAGGGAGTGATTGTAACTCTTCTTGTATAGCGTTGACTTCTTATTAAACGTTCTGATTCATTGATGGTTAGTTGGTCAAAAGGTTCATTTTTTTTAAATAAAAGAAGGTTTTTTATAGTGATTTTTTTAGTTTTTATATGTAATGCATTTCCAAACTTGTCAATTTTGTTTTCAGGTTTCTTCAAGCTATCTTGAATAGAATAGCCAAAAGGATCATAAGTTTCAATGTAAATGTTTCTTATTATTTTTGAATTATAGTTTAAGGTGTCTGAAATTATTGAATTCGTATTGACAATTTTTCTATTTTTATTTTTCTTTTTTAATTTAAAAATCAGTTTGTAGAAAAAATCTGAAACATTGTTTTTAACTGAAAATTCTTTAATATTCTGATAAACAGAAACTGTGTCTTTTGCTTCTGTAATGTTTTGGGAAAAGGAATTGTTATTCCATAAGAGACAAAATAATAAAAAAATAAATGTTTTAATTTTCATTTATATAGAAGAGATTTTTTCAAATTTAAAGAATCTTTACGAGAAAAATTGGAAATTAATCAACAGGCATTTTTTTATATAAAAAAAGCTTTCTATTTCTAGAAAGCTTCTTAGTAGCGGGAACAGGACTCGAACCTGTGACCTTCGGGTTATGAGCCCGACGAGCTGCCTACTGCTCTATCCCGCGATGTGCGTTTTGTACTCTCAATAAGGTTACTTAGTAGCGGGAACAGGACTCGAACCTGTGACCTTCGGGTTATGAGCCCGACGAGCTGCCTACTGCTCTATCCCGCGATTTGTGAGTGCAAAAGTACAACGATTATTTGAATATACAAGTGTTTTTTAATAAATATTCTTTTATTTCTTGTATTCAACTGATATGATTACCTTTGTAAACTAGACTTTTTAAGTCAAAAAATATTCACAATAAGAATTAATATATTTTAAATGGATCATAAAGCGGGCTTTGTAAATATTATTGGAAATCCAAACGTTGGTAAATCTACATTAATGAATGCTTTTGTTGGTGAGCGTTTGTCAATTATTACAAGTAAAGCACAAACAACTCGTCATAGAATTTTAGGAATTGTAAATGGAGATGATTTTCAAATGATTTTGTCTGATACACCTGGTATTATTAAACCTGCATACGAAATGCAAAAGTCAATGATGGACTTTGTAAAAAGTGCTTTTGAAGATGCTGATGTGCTTATTTATATGGTGGAAATAGGAGAGAAGGAGTTAAAAGACGAAGCTTTTTTTAATAAAATTATCCATTCAAAAATTCCTGTTTTATTAATTTTAAATAAAATTGATAAGTCAAACCAAGAAGAATTAGATGAACAAGTTGAATTATGGTCTGAAAAAGTGCCAAATGCAGAAATTTTTGCTATTTCGGCTTTAGAAAATTTTAATGTTCAAATGGTTTTTGATAGAATTGTTGAATTACTACCAGTTTCACCACCTTTTTATCCAAAAGACACTTTAACAGATAAACCTGAACGTTTCTTTGTTAACGAAATTATTAGAGAAAAAATACTTCTTAATTACGACAAAGAAATTCCATACGCTGTTGAAATTGAAACAGAAGAATTTCTTGAAGATGAAAAAATAATTAGAATTAGAGCTGTAATTATGGTTGAGAGAGATTCTCAAAAAGGTATCATTATTGGGCATAAAGGTTCGGCTTTAAAAAGAGTTGGAATTCAATCAAGAGCCGATTTAGAGAAGTTCTTTGGAAAACAAATTCATCTTGAAACTTACGTTAAAGTAAATAAAGATTGGAGAAGCAGTGCTTATCAATTAAAAAGATTTGGTTATAATAATAATTAAAAAAAAGCCTATCGAACTCGATAGGCTTTTTTTTATTCTAATATCTTATTCATTAAATCTTCTAACTTATACATTTGCGGAGCACATTTTTTTCTATTTATTCTGGCTTGAGTATATAGTGCAAACCAAAAAACAACCATTGTGCCCATAATTATAAAATCTAATGTAGTAGATTGTTTTAATCTCCAATGAGAATAAGCTATCATTGAGAAGATTAAAAAAATCCCTGCAATAATAAAATGAAGAAACATAAAAAAAGTCCAAACAGTTTGGTCTGGACCAAATAACCCTTTTATATGAGTGGTTTTGTCTTCGTTTTCTTCTAATTCAATATGCAAATGAGGCGAATAATATTTTCTTTTAGCTAATGTTATAAAAAAGAAAATATGATTATCTGAAATTTTAATACGATAATCTTCTTTTACTTCTTCTTTTAATTTTTTAGCATTTTCTAAAATAGTTTCGGTAGTCAACGCAATGTCTTTTTGAAACCTTGGTCGTAACACAATATTATTTTCTATTTCCATATATAGTTTATTTGAAAGCTAAAGTAAAAAAAAATAATAGTTTTCAAATAAATCAGAGATAAATATCAGTTGAAGTTGAAATAAAAAAATATAAATTAATCGTGTTGTATTGCATACTTTAAAAGCTCCGAAAAAAATTGTACTTTTGCAAATTCAAAAATAGGAGTATGAATAATATTGTTGCCATAGTAGGAAGGCCAAATGTTGGTAAGTCAACTTTGTTCAATCGATTAATTCAACGTAGAGATGCGATTGTAGATTCGGTTAGTGGAGTAACACGTGATAGAAATTACGGAAAAAGTGAATGGAATGGAAAAGAGTTTTCTGTAATTGATACTGGAGGTTATATAAAAGGTTCTGATGATGTATTTGAAGGCGAAATTCGCCGTCAGGTAGAATTAGCTATCGATGAAGCAGATGCTATTATCTTCATGGTTGATGTTGAAGAAGGTATAACTCCTATGGATGCAGAAGTGGCTAAATTACTTCGTAAAGTCACAAAACCTATTTTAATTGCTGTAAATAAAGTAGATAATGCAATGCGTGAAAAAGACGCTGTAGAATTCTATAATCTAGGTTTAGGTGATTATTTTACAATTGCAGGAATGAGTGGAAGTGGTACAGGAGATTTGTTAGATGCTCTTGTTGAAGCTTTGCCAGAAATGCCAGAAGTTGTTGTTGAAGAAAATCCATTGCCTCGTTTTACAGTTGTTGGTCGACCAAATGCAGGAAAATCATCTTTTATCAATGCATTAATTGGAGAAGAACGATTTGTAGTTACAGATATTGCCGGAACAACTCGTGATGCAATTGATACCACTTATAATCGTTTTGGATTTGAATTTAAATTAGTGGATACTGCTGGAATTCGTAGAAAAGCTAAAGTAAAAGAAGATTTAGAATTTTACTCAGTAATGCGTTCAGTAAGAGCAATTGAACATAGTGATGTTTGTATTTTAATGATTGATGCAACCAGAGGATTTGAAGGTCAAGATCAAAGTATTTTTTGGTTAGCTGAAAAAAACAGAAAAGGAATTGTAATTTTAGTAAACAAATGGGATTTAATTGAAAAAGACACCATGTCTACTAAAGAATATGAAGCACGTATACGTGAAGAATTAAAACCTTTTACAGATGTGCCTATCTTGTTTGTGTCTGCACTTACAAAACAACGTTTACTAAAAGCGTTAGAAGCTGCTGTTGAAGTTTTTGAAAATAGAAAACAACGTATTCCAACTTCTAAGTTTAACGACACAATGTTGCCTATTATTGAAAGAATGCCACCACCAGCATTAAAAGGTAAATATGTAAAAATTAAATATTGTATGCAATTGCCAACGGCTACACCACAGTTTGTTTTCTTTGCTAACTTACCACAATATGTAAAAGACCCATATAAGCGATTTATTGAAAATCAATTGCGACAAGAATATAACTTTAGTGGAGTACCAATAGATATTTATTTTAGACAGAAATAATATAAAAACCGAAGTTAATGCTTCGGTTTTTTGTTGTAAAAAGTTAAATTTTTCGTAAGAAAAATTTTATTTACACAATAATTATTTTATTTCGTTGTTTAATTAAAAAAAGTAAACTAAACAACGTTATCAATATGTTCAAAAAAGTAATATTTACATTATTTTTATTTTATTTCACAGCAAATTATAGTCAGAATACAGTTTCCTTAAAAGGGAAAGTGGTTGATAAAGAAACTTCACTTCCACTAGAATCAGCAACAATTTACTTAAAGTCAATTAATACTGATGCTGTTTTAGATTATACTATTTCAGATAAAAACGGAAACTTTGAAATAAAAACTAAAAAAATTGAAACCTCAGTAGCTTTTAAAATTTCATACATTGGATATATTGATTATTCTGAAAAATTAGAATCTATAAATCAAGATAAAGATTTTGGTTTTCTAAGATTATCTGAAAATGTAAATACGTTAAACGAAGTTGTTGTAAAGTCTGAAGCACCACCAATTACAATTAAAAATGATACTCTAGAATTTAATGCTTCCTCTTTTAAAGTAAGGCCAGATGCTAACGTTGAAGCCTTATTGAAACAATTGCCAGGAGTAGAAATTGATGAAGAAGGAAAAATAACGGTAAACGGTAAAGAAGTAAATAATATTTTGGTTAATGGAAAGCCTTTTTTTGGTAAAGACGGGAAAATTGCAACCCAAAATTTACCGGCAGATATGATTGAAAAGGTACAAGTTTCTGATACCAAAACAAAAGAAGAAGAGCTTTCTGGTCAAGATGCTACTTCTAATGAAAAAACGATAAACTTAACCATTCAAGAAGATAAAAATAAAGGAATGTTTGGTAAAGTTACAGCAGGTTATGGAACTGACAATCGGTATGAATCAAGTTTATTGTTTAACTATTTTAAAGATGTTCAAAAAATTAGTGTTTTAGGTTCTTCAAATAATATTAATTCTATTGGTTTTTCAATGGATGAAATATTTGACAATATGGGCGGCGGAAGAAATAGCTCTATTTGGATTAACGATAACGGAAGTTTTGGTATTAACGGAATGCAATTTGGTGGAAATAATGGAATTACACAATCAAATATGATTGGTGTAAATTATGCAGATGAATGGGCAAATAAGAAAATTAGTCCAAATGGAAGTTACTATTATTCTAATGCAGAAACCAATAATTCTAATAGAACCAACCGTGTTAATTTACTACCTGCAGGAAACACAAATACACTTGCAGAATCAAAAACAAAATCAACTACTGATGGACACAATATTGCAATGGATTTTGAAATAAAACTAGATTCAACTGCAACATTATACATAAGTCCAAGTTTTTCTAAAAGTGAAATTGTAAATAATAACTCAGGATTTGATGCAACATTTGATGAATCTGGAGCTGCTTTAAACGAAAACACAACGGATAATAGTTGGGCAAGTAATAATAATACTTTCAAAAACAACATCTACTTTTATAAAGGGTTAAAGAAAAAAGGTAGAGGAATTAGCGCTTCGTTTAATAATGAGAACAGTAAAAACAATTCCGATTTATATACAAAAACAACCACTACTTTTTTACAATCGGGTAGCTCAAACGATGATAGAGATCAGTTTAGAGCTGACGATTCAAGAAAAGATAGTTTTAGAGCAGAAATAGGGTATTCTGAACCTTTGATGGATTCTCTTGTTTTTAATTTTAAAACAACTTACAGTTACAAAAAATCTAAAGACTCAAGAAACACTTTTGATTTTAACACTTCAATTAATGAGTACGATACTTTTAACGATATACTTTCAAACGATATATTTTCAACTACTTCATCTGTTATTCCAATGGCGGGAATTAGTATTCGAAAAAAGAAAATTAGAGGAAGTATTTCAATGGGAACTGAAATTATAAACTTCAACAATCAGTCTAATTATTTGTCAACTAAAACTACTGTAAATAAAAATTACATGTATCCAAAAATGAATGGTTATTTAAGTATTACATTGGCAAAATCAAAATCTATCTACAGTTATTACTCATATAGCGTTAATCTTCCTACTGCAAATCAAATTTTACCTTTCCAGAACCTTTCAAATCCTTTGAATACATTTATAGGGAATGCTGATTTAAAACCAAATGAAAATTATTCTCTTTATTTGAACTTTAATAATTATGATTACCCTACACGAAGTGGTTTTTATGCTTATGCAGGAGGAGATTATGATGTAAATCAAATTGTGGCTTCAACTACCTATGATTCAGATTTTAAAGCGACAACAACTTATCAAAATGTAGATAAAGCATATAGTTCTTATATTGGTTTTAGTTTTAGTAAATCTTTGAAAAAAGAAAGCAAGACATTTAAATACGGATTTGGATTGCAAGTTGGTTATGACTATAATCAAGGATTAACAAATACTACATTGTTTGAATCAAGAGGGTTGAATTTAAATCCGAAAATTAATGCTTCTTGGATTATCGATGAATTAATTACAATTAGTCCGTCGTATAAATATACATACATAACAAATGATTTTACTAATTATGTGATTGATAATACAAATAACTTCTTACATAATGCTAAATTAGAAATTACAACTTATTGGCCTAAAAAGGTAGTTTTAGGAAGTGATTTTGGTTATAATTACAACTCAAATATTGCCGATGGTTTCCAAAAAGATTTTTATTTATGGAATTTGAGTTTAGGATATAATTTCTTTCAAGATAAATTATTAGCAAAAGTAAAAGTATATGATGTTTTAAATCAAAATGTAAGTGCCACCAGAACAATTACACCAACAGCAATTACTGATGCTGAGAATACAGTTTTACAGCAATATGCAATGTTCTCTTTGACCTATAAATTAGAAAAGTTTGGAGGGAAGAAAAAAGACGATAATTCATTCATTATAATCGATTAATAAAAAAACTCGTTAGATTTTCTAACGAGTTTTTTTTTAATTTATTATGTTAATTGAATTACCAACTTCCGCCAGCTCCTCCACCAGAGAAACCGCCGCCGCCAAAGCCACCACCGAAACCTCCTCCACCAAAACCACCACCAGATGAACCACCACCAAAACTTCCTCCGCCGTTTCCACGACCTAGGCTGCTTAAGATAATTACATCCATTAGGCTAGGACCGCCAAAACCACCTGTTCCGTTGTTGTTACCGTTGCCTTTGTTTTTTGAAATTAAAATGATAAGTATAATTATAAAGAAAATAAAAATGAAAACAGGAATTCCGCTTCCTTTATTGTTTTGTTTGCGAGTTCCTTTGTAAGTTCCCTTAATAACTTCAAAAATGGCGTCAGTACCAGCATTTAGTCCATTATAATAACTTCCTGCTTTAAATTCAGGAATAATTATGTCTCTAACAATTTCGCCAGTTATTCCTGCAGATAAATATTGTTCCAAGCCATAACCAGGTGAAATCCATATTTTACGTTCGTCTCTAGCTAATAAAATTATGACACCATTGTCATTTTTTTCTGTTCCACCAATTCCCCATTCTTGTCCCCACTTAGGAGTAAGAATTCCAATGTCTTCGCCTTTAAGGCTTTCAATAGTAATAACAACAATTTGTGTAGTTGTTGAGTCGGAAAAATGGATTAGTTTTTCTTCTAATTGTTGCTTTTCTGAAGCAGATAAAACGTTTGCATAATCATATACACTCGTTTGAAATTTTGGAACTTCAGGAATGTTATACTGAGAAAACAGTAAATTGCTACTGAAGAATAGGGTAAACAATAATAATAGATTACGTACTATTTTTATCTTTTGCCTTTTATCTTTTGCCTTTTTACTTATTCTCATTATCCTTTTGATATTTCATTAGAAAGTTCGTTAGTGTCATCAGACTGATATGGAAAATAATGTTTCAATTTTTCACCTGCTCTTAAAACGCCTTCAACTAAACCTTTCTTAAATTCTTTATTTTTAAAATGTCCTAAAACAAGGTCTTTTGTGCAATCCCAAAAATCAGCTTCTACAACGTTGTTTATTCCTTCATCACCTAAAATAGCGAAACCTTTATTGGCAACACCTATATAAAACAATACGCCATTTCTGGCTTCTGTTTTGTGCATTTCTAGTGTAGAAAAAACCTCCTTAGCTCTTTCGATAGGAGGTTTTTCTGATGTTTCTTCAATATGTACACGAATTTCCCCCGAAGTGTTTTTTTCGGCTGTAACTATAGCTTGAACAATTTCTTGTTCTTCTTCTTTGGTTAAGAAATCTTCGGTTTTAGACATTATTTTGTTTCTTCTTTGTCGTTTCCAAAATCAAACTCTACGTCAACTGGTTTTTCTGCCCCAGCAACTGCTTCGAAATATACTTTTTCTTTAAATCCGAACATTCCTGCAAATAAATTGTTTGGGAAAATTTTAATGTGGTTGTTGTATGGTTTTACAGCTTCGTTAAAACGAGTTCTAGCTGTTAAAATTTGATTTTCTGTACTTGCTAATTCGTCTTGTAATTTTAAGAAATTCTGATTGGCTTTTAAATCAGGATATCTTTCAACTGTTACTAATAATCTTGATAAAGCAGATGAAACTCCACTTTGCGCTTGATTGAATTGTGCTAATTGTTCTGGAGAAATGTTCGTTGGGTCAATAGTAACAGATGTTGCTTTTGAACGTGCGTTAATTACAGCTTCTAAAGTTGATTTTTCAAAATCAGCAGCACCTTTAACGGTTTTAACTAAGTTACCAATTAAATCATTTCTTCTTTGGTAAGAGGTGTTTACATTTCCCCAGGCTTCTTGTACGCTTTGATCTAAAGTTACAGCTGTATTATTAATTCCTTTTACATAGCTGTACATTCCAAATATAACTACGACTGCTATAATCCATGGTAAGAATTTTTTCATAAGTTTAATTTTTTAAAGTTGATTTTTAAGATTTGTTAATTGTGATTTTATAGTTTCTAATTTTCTAATGATTTCAAATTTATCTAAGGTTTTCTTTTGGTTTTCTTTTAGATGTATTTTTGCGCCATCAAGCGTAAAACCTCTTTCTTTAACCAAATGGAAAATTAATTGAAGGTTTTTTATGTCTTCAGGAGTAAATTTTCGATCCCCTTTTGCATTTTTCTTGGGTTTTATAATATCAAATTCTTTTTCCCAAAAACGAATTAGCGATGCGTTAACATCAAATGCTTTGGCAACTTCGCCAATGCTGTAATATCTTTTCTCTGGTAATTCTAAATGCATTAGTCTAAAGATTGGTTTTCTTGATTGGCAAGTTTTGTAATTTCAACATATTCTTGAGCTGAAATACTTCCGTAATAAAAATTCAACGGATTAATTTTTTCTTTTCCTTTAATTACTTCATAATGTAAATGGGGCGCTTCACTTCTTCCTGTACTTCCTACATATCCAATAATGTCGCCTCTTTTTACTTTTTGACCTGCTCTACAATTGTATTTACTTAAATGAGCATATAAAGTTACATAGCCATAACCATGATTTATTTCTATATGATTTCCATATCCTGAAAGCGAATTGTCTGCTTTTAGAACAACTCCATCTCCAGTTGCATAAACAGGAGTTCCGGTTTTTGCAGTAAAATCCATTCCATAATGAAATTTTCTAATTTTTGTAAAAGGGTCACTTCTATATCCAAAACCAGAAGCCATTCTTTTCAAATCTTCATTTTTAACCGGTTGAATTGCAGGAATTGCAGCCAATAACTTTTCTTTTTGTTTTGCTAAAGCTACAATCTCATCTAATGATTTTGATTGTATGACAAGCTCTTTTGTAAGCATGTCTACTTTTTTATTGGTATTTATAACTAATTCTGAATTATTAAATCCTTCTAAATCCTTATATCTATTTGTTCCTCCAAAACCTGCTTTACGTTCTTCATTAGGAATGGGAGAAGTATTAAAGTAAATTCTATAAATATTATTATCTCTTTCTTCAATAGCTGTTAAAACATCAGTCATTAAATCTACCTTTCGATTCATTAACTTATAATTTAACTTCATTGTTTCTAATTCACCAGTAAGTAATTTGTCTTTTGGTGTTTCAAAATAAGGTGTATTTATCAATAGAACTAAACATAAAAAACCAAATAGTAGCGATGATAATAAAAATAAGAAAATGTATGCAAATTTTTTACGTTTTTGAGGTTTTATACGTTTATATGCTAAATTTTCGGAATCGTAATAATATTTTACCTTAGACATGTTCTAAAATTACTATTTTTGCACCAGTTTAATTTGGTTTACAATGGTTATACGAACAAATTTAATAAATGTTACGTTTTATACTATTATTTAATGCGAAACTTTTTGTTTCTAATAACCCCCTTGTAAATATAAACTTGATGACAATAAAGAGTTATCAAAAATGAAATTTAAAAAGTAAAGATGAAATCACAAGACATTCGTAAGCAGTTTCTACAATTCTTTGAAAGCAAAGGGCATTTAATCGTTCCTTCTGCGCCAATCGTTTTAAAAGACGATCCAACTTTAATGTTTAATAATTCTGGGATGGCTCAGTTTAAAGAATATTTTTTAGGAAACGCCACGCCAAAAAGTAATAGAATTGCCGATACGCAAAAATGCCTTCGTGTTTCAGGAAAACATAATGATTTAGAAGATGTAGGTTTTGATACTTATCATCATACGATGTTCGAAATGCTTGGAAACTGGTCTTTTGGGGATTATTTCAAAAAAGAAGCTATCGACTGGGCTTGGGAATTTTTAACTGAAGTGTTGAAATTAGACAAAGACCGTTTATATGTTTCTGTTTTTGAAGGAAATGAAGCAGAAAATGTACCTTTTGATCAAGAAGCATTTGACTTGTGGAAACAATTTGTTAGTGAAGACCGAATCATCAAAGGAAATAAGAAAGATAATTTCTGGGAAATGGGCGATCAAGGCCCTTGTGGTCCTTGTTCTGAAATCCATATCGATTTACGTTCCGATGAAGAAAGAGCTAAAGTGTCAGGTTTTTCATTAGTAAATGCAGATCACCCTCAAGTAGTGGAAATTTGGAACAATGTATTTATGGAATTCAACCGTAAAGCAGATGGTTCATTAGAAAAATTGCCAGCACAACACGTAGATACCGGAATGGGATTTGAGCGTTTGTGTATGGCAATGCAAAACGTGACTTCTAATTACGATACAGATGTTTTTACACCACTAATTGAGAAAGTGGAACAAATTACAGGCTTAAAATACACTTCAAACGAAGTAAAAAACATATCAGAAGAGCAAAATAAAACCAATATCGCTATTCGTGTTATTGTAGATCACGTTCGTGCTGTGGCTTTTGCTATTGCAGACGGACAATTACCTTCTAACACTGGTGCAGGTTATGTAATTCGTAGAATTTTGCGTCGTGCAATTCGTTACGGATTTACGTTTTTAGGAACGAAAGAGCCTTTCATTTATCAATTGGTTGAGGTTTTAGCCAATCAAATGGGTGAATTTTTCCCAGAAATCAGAAAACAACAAGCTTTAGTGACCAATGTAATTCGTGAAGAAGAAGCTTCTTTTTTACGAACTTTAGATCAAGGTTTACAACTGTTAGATAATGTAATTGCTGATACAAAAGGAAAACAAGTGGATGGTGCAAAAGCATTTGAATTATATGATACTTTTGGGTTTCCAATTGATTTAACTGCCTTAATTTTAAGAGAAAGAGGTTTTGAATTAGACGAAGCTGGATTTGAAAAAGCCATGCAAGAACAAAAAAACCGTTCTCGTGCAGCTTCGGAAGTTTCAACAGATGATTGGAAAATTTTAGTGGAAGGAAATACAGAAACTTTTGTTGGTTATGACCAAACGGAAAATGATGTGAAAATCACAAGAATTCGTAAAGTAGATTCTAAGAAAGACGGAATTTTATACCAAATCGTTTTAGATGCAACTCCGTTTTATCCAGAGGGTGGAGGACAAGTTGGAGATAAAGGAACTTTAGTTTCTGCTAACGAATCAATCGAAATTATAGACACTAAAAAAGAAAACAATTTAATATTGCATATTGCTAAAAAATTACCTGAAAATGTTTCAGCAAGTTTTGTGGCTAAAGTAAATACCGATTTAAGAACAGCTTCTTCTAAAAATCATTCGGCTACGCATTTGATGCATTTGGCTTTGAGAACGATTTTAGGAACTCATGTAGAGCAAAAAGGTTCGTTGGTTAACCCAAATTACTTGCGTTTTGACTTTTCTCATTTTTCTAAAGTAACAGATGAAGAAATCAAACAAGTGGAAGATTTTGTAAACCAACGAATTCAAGAACAAATCCCTTTAATCGAAAGAAGAAGTATTCCAATTCAACAAGCATTAGATGAAGGAGCAATGGCTTTATTTGGGGAAAAATATGGTGATAACGTTCGTGCTATTAAGTTTGGCGATTCTATGGAGCTTTGTGGTGGAATTCACGTTGCAAACACAGCAAATATTTGGTCGTTTAAAATCACTTCTGAAGGTGCTGTTGCAGCAGGAATTCGACGTATTGAAGCGATTACGGGTGATGGAGTTAGAGCTTATTTTGCAAATCAAGAAAACACTTTAGCCGAAATCAAGGAAACGTTGAAAAATCCTCAAGATACTATTAAAGCAGTTATTTCATTACAAGATGAAAATGCAAAACTGAAAAAACAAGTGGAACAACTATTGAAAGATAAAGCAAAAGGATTAAAAGGAGATTTAGCATCTCAAATTAAAGAAATAAATGGAGTGAAATTCTTAGCTACGCAAGTTGATTTAGATGCAAATGGTGCTAAAGACTTGGCTTACGAATTAGGAAATAACGAAACCAATCTTTTCTTGGTTTTTGCAACCGCAACCGATGAAAAACCAATGCTTACTTGCTATATTTCAAAAGAATTAGTAGAAGCAAAAGGTTTAAATGCCGGACAAGTAGTTCGTGAATTAGGAAAATATATACAAGGTGGCGGAGGTGGACAACCGTTCTTCGCAACTGCTGGTGGAAAAAATGCTGCTGGAATTGCAGCAGCTTTAGAAAAAGCGGTTGATTTTGTGAAGTAATTTTATATAAAACCCTTTTAGAATTTTAAAATCTGAAAGGGTTTCTTAATTTAAATAAACCTATGCAATTCACAACAAAAATTACAATTCCTAAGAGTAGTTTTCCAATAGATTATAATTCTAAAATTATGTCGTTGGGTTCGTGTTTTGCTCAAAATATAGGTGAAAAGTTTAATTATTTTAAATTTCAGAATATAGTTAATCCTTTCGGGATAATTTTCAATCCGGTTTCAATAGAGAAATTGGTAAACCGAATTGTAAACAAAATAGAATTCACAGAAAAAGACATTTTTTTTCATAATGATTTATGGCATTGTTATGAAGTACATTCGGAGCTTTCAAACCCTAATAAAGAAGATTTTTTAATTATTTTGAATCAATTGGTTGAATCAATTCATAACCAAATAAAAGATTCAACTCACTTTATCATTACACTTGGAACTTCTTGGATCTATCGAAATATAGAAAACAACGAAATTGTTGCCAATTGTCATAAAGTGCCGCAAAAACAGTTTACTAAAGAATTACTTTCTATTGAAACTACGGAAAAATCTATTCAAAATACAATTGAATTAATTCAAAAAGTAAATTCAAACTGCAATTTCATTTTTACCGTTTCACCTGTTCGTCACATAAAAGACGGTTTTGTAGAAAACACATTAAGTAAAGCACATTTAATTTCTGCAATTCATAACATTATCAATTGTCAATCATCAACTGTCAATTATTTTCTTAGTTATGAAATTATGATGGACGAATTGCGCGATTATCGTTTTTATGCTGCGGACATGTTGCATCCCAATCAAGTAGCGATAGATTATATTTGGGAACGTTTTTCAGAAAGCTCAATTTCAGATGAAAGTCAAAAAATAATGGAAGAAGTCGATTCTATTCAGAAATCACTATTGCATCGACCATTTAATCCTGATTCAGAGAATCATCATAAATTTTTAAAAACTCTTAATCAAAAAATACAAACTCTTCAAAATCAATTGCCTTTTGTGAATTTTTCTTAAAATAAGGCAAATGCCCTATTTCTTATAAAGCCCTTTTTTGTGAATTTTGAATTATATAAAACTTTAAAAACTCACATTATGAAAATCGCAAAATTATTTAAATCGTTATTAGTTTGTACAATCTTATTTGCTACATCTTTTTCAAGTGCTCAACAATTAGTTCAGCCCGAAGAAATCTCTGTTCAATTTTTAAAACAAACTTTTCAAGATGCTTATATTGATATTGAAGAAGTAGGTGATACTTATATCAAAGTTAAAGACACGTATAGTGTTTTTATAGATATTGATCCAAATAAACGATATGTTACTTTTTCAGGTATTTACAGAATTGTAGATGGAGCAAGAAAAGATAAGATTATGGATTTGATGAATAAAATTAACGGAGAAGTTGCACTAGTGAAAACGGTATATTCAGAGAAGTCAAATAACTTTGGATACTATTATTATTTTTTTACTGAGGGAGGATTTACTAAAAAATCACTTATTGGTGCTTTAAAATTATACAAAACAGCTCTTACGTTAAGCTTAGATAAGGATACTGAAGGCTTAATTAAGTAATAACAGTTAAAATGAAAATATTTTTTAGATTAGTAATGTTAGTTGCTTTTCTTGGAATAGTAACAACTTCTAGAGCTCAAGAGCTAGGCGAATTTAAGCCTAAAGATGACACATTTGGATTAGGAAAATTAAAATCAAAGCCTAAGAAAATTTATATTTCTAATTTTTCAATAAATTATCAATTATTTAATGAAAAAGAAAAAACAAAAAAAGGAGGCGCATTATTTAGAGATAAAGGCGTTCGTGGTGATGCAACTGCTGAGTTAATGGTAGGATTAGGAAGTTTAACAGAAAATGACTTCCAAACTATTACAAACACATTGTATCAAGATTTTGTTATTCAATTAAAAGCTAAAGGTTTTGAAATAATATCAGCAGATGTAGCCGGAAAAACAGAAACTTATGATGGTTTTACGAAAGCAAGCGGTCCATTTGTAATTACATCTGATAAGCCAGGAATAATTACAGCTGTTCCAGAAGGATTTGATTTTTACTATTTAGATAGATCGAAAGCAGGAAAAGCTATTGCAGCTAAATTTGCAACTTTAGATAAAACACCTCAAAATTTATCTAAAGATTTAGATGATGCAGTCGTTGTGTCGGTAGATTTGTATGTGTTTTTTATGAAAGATGTTTATGCTTTCCAAGGAAGTGCTGCAAATATTAAAATAAAAACGCAATTAAGCTTAGTATCAAATGAAACTATTTCTGCAAAAAGTGATGATAAAAGTATTGCTTTTAGAAAACAAGTTGAATATGTTACGGGCGCAAATACTATAAATTTTGTTTGCGGAAAATATAAAATTGGAGGAAGTGCAGAATCGGTTTATACAGGTGGATTAAAGAAAGACTTTACAATTGAAAATGTCATCGATGAAAAAGTGATTCAAAGTTATTCAAAAGGAGCAGTAGATTTTGTAGGTACAGATACCTATTTTGGGAAATACTATGAGGCAGAAAATAAATCTTCTTCTAAAACAACAATTATTCCAGTAGATACAAAAAAGTATAATGAAGGTGTTATTAAAGCAGGTAAAGCATTTTTAGATTTTCATTTAAATGAATTTGAGAGCAATTTCAAATAGTTTTGTTTTGATTTACTTGTTTGAAAATAGGGCAATTGCCCTATTTTTTTTGGTTATAAAAAAGGGGAATTTTGAATGTAAATTTAAACAGAATGAAAAAAATATTTTTAATACTATTTTTACTTTTTCAAGGATTTGTTTTTGCACAAATTCCTAAGATTACATATCAAGATTTTGATTTCAAAAAACAAGTTTCAAAAACAGAAACTATACTTTTTAACTTAGAAGATAAAGTGGTTATTGATAATAGAATAGAAGAGCAATTTTTTAACGATGCTGGAAAAATAGCTTATATAAAAACTACTTATTACTCAGATAATTTGGTAACCAAAAAAAACTATATTTATAAAAATAATCTTTTAATTGAAACAGTTTATCTTAATTCTAAACGTAAGGATTTTACTTCAAAAAACAAATATACTTACACATCAGACAATAAATTTTCAACAATTAATATTGATACAAAAGGATACAACAGTTCATATAATATAAGTTATAATAAGCAGAAC
This sequence comes from Flavobacteriaceae bacterium, assembly GCA_002862805.1. Lineage (GTDB taxonomy): Bacteria > Bacteroidota > Bacteroidia > Flavobacteriales > Flavobacteriaceae > Flavobacterium. The sequence continues at coordinate 16,564 of PKEA01000055.1, forward strand.
AATATTGAACAAATTTTTGGGAAGTTTTCTAGTAACTATCAGTATGAAAAATACATGTATGCTAATGAAGATGAGCTTTGGAAAACAGAATCGTCATATTATACAGCCGATACAGTTTCAATAGTTTCTGGCGAATTGTACATAAAAGATAAAATGGTGGCAAATTATAGCTCAACGGAAGATAAAATTATGTTTTACACAACTTCTCAAAATTCAAGTGAAATAATAGAATTGCCTTTAAAGCCAAATCGTTTAGCAAATGAATTTTTAAATTTATGCGATTTAGTTAACGATAAGAGAATGACTCAAGAAGAATTTAGAAACTTAATTTTAAGCATTAAAGACGCTAAAATTATTACTCAAGATTACAATAAATTAAACGAAAACAACGATTGGATTGTTAAATGCAGTTTTGATACTTCAAGTCCAGAGGCAAAACAATTCTATTTTAGAAAAATCACTTACGCAGACGGAACAGAAAGTGGCTCTATAGATTTTAATATAGCTGCAGTAAACGAATTTAATGCATTATTAAAATAAACAAACATGAAACTAAAAATCACAATATTATTCTTAAGTATTTATGTTTTTACTTTTTCTCAAACAGATAACATTTCTTATAAAGATTTGGGAATACAAAAAAAACCAGTTAAAATAGAGTCTATGACTTACTCAATGGAAGATAAGTTTGTAACTGACAATGCAAGTGATTTATATACATTTAACGAAAATGGATCTATTCTACTTCATGAATTTAATATATATGGAGATTATGCAAGTTCAACTTCTGAGATTTCTAAATATGAAAATGATAAAATAATTCAGCGAGAAGTAAAGGTTAAAAATCGACCAAATTTTAACTCTGTTATGACTTTTAAATATGAAAACGATAATTTAAAACAAAAAACTTATCAAGCCAAATATTATAAAAACGAGTTCTTGTTTTCTTATGATAAAGACAATAAATTAATAGAAATAAAAGGAGTATATAATTCTAATTATTCTATTGAAAAGTACTATTATAATCAAGAAAAATTGTATAAAACAGTTATTCAGTACTTTAATAACGATACTATTTCTTCTCAAAACATGAAACTTTATATTGACGATAAAGTGGTAGTAGAATATGATGGAAATGATAAATTTTCAAAAGCTTATTTGAAAGAAGAAAAAAGCGAAATGTTATTGCAATTAAATCATGCTAAACCACTTCTAGAAATAAATAAAATTGAATCAAAAATCATCAATGAAAACATGAGTTTTGCTAAGTTTAAAGAATACTTATTAAACAAATCAAATTCCGCATATGTAAAAGTTATAGTTAATGAACATTGTAAAAACAATGAAAACAACGACTGGATTGCAAAAATGGGTATTGATAAAATGTTTAAAGAAGAACGTAAATATTATACTTTTAGAAAAATTACTTACGCAGACGGAACAGAAAGCGGATCAACAGATTTTAATATATTTACAATAAATGAATTAAAAGCAATGTTTAAATAATGAAAAAAATAGTTAGCTTCTTTGGTTTATTTTTAATTATTGTTTTTTGTTGTTCCAATGTTTCTCAACCAGGAATATACAACAGTGGAGGTACTGCGTTTTCTATGCTTTTTCCCGAAGATTCTTTGGCTTACAAAAAAGTCCAAATGCAAGAAGAATCTATTTACATTCAGCTTTATAAAGGTTATGCTGTTGTAAAAGGAACATACAAAATGGTAAATACTTCTTCAGAAAAGTTGTCTTTTAGAATGGGTTATCCTATTAATGGAATTTATAATGGAGGTGATCATCATTTAAACCAGGTGTCGTTAGATTCAATTTATAAGTTTAAAGTAAAATCGAATCATCAAAATGTTGAAATTTTAAAATCTAAATTTGAAGATACAAATGAAGTCATGACTTTTAATAATGACAATTGGTTGCTTTGGAAAATGAATTTCCTGCCTAAAAGCATTAATATTGTTGAGGTTTATTTTATTGTAAATACTAATAATGCTCAAATAACAAAAGGTTATTCAAGCGCTAATTTTAATGTTTTTACTTACCTTTTAGAATCAGGGAAAGTATGGAAACAACCTATAGAAAGTGGAAATTTTATAGTTGAATTAAAAGATAATTTAAAGTTAGAAAATATCCAAGGAATTTCCGATCATTTTGGTTTTAAAAGAGTGCCAAATAAAGAAATCCTTGCGGGAAGTAAAATTAATTTTTCACCTAAACCTGAAGATAATTTAATCATAACGTACAGTGAAACTGTTGAAAATTTCAATTTTGAAACTGTTTTACAAAACGAGGTAACATTATATCATTCAATAGATATATTGTCAAAAACTGTTTTACCTTTTAATCTAGAAAAATTCACGAGTAATAATCCATATGAAATTAAAACAGATGCATTAGCTTATTTGCCTATGATTTTAACTTTGGCAGTAATTTATTTACCTGTTATTTTAATTGGTTTACTTCTTTTTGTTATTTTTAGATTTGTTTATAAAAAGTACAAACGATAAGTTTTATACATATGAAACACACCTTTAGTTTATTTTTTTTGGGATGGATAGCATTTTCAGTAGCTCAAACAAAGCCAACATATATTGATAGTTTAGAGCAGGCAATTACAAAATTTTCTGCAAAACAAAAATTAAAAGCAATTAATGAAATTCCTTATGGAGACTTTGTAGCTGAAGTTGAAAAGGCTGAAAGGTTATTTAAAAAAGGTGAAAAACTGGCTATACAATTAAAAGATAGCACATCTTTAGGTGATTTGTTTTATAAGCTAGGTCAACTCAAAGTATATCAAAATAAATTAGACGAAAGCTTAGCATACTCTCTCAAGGCCATTACTATTTTTGAAAACAATAAAAATTTCTCAAAAGCAGGAATGGTTTATGGTGGTTTAGGCTATAATTTAAAAGCTAAAAATTTAGAGAAAGCTCTTTATTACATGCGAAAAGGCATTAAACTTCTTGAGGATACTAATGATTTAAAAAGAATCAACCCTGTTTATGATAACTACGGTGTATTACTGAGTATGTCAAATAATAATGACAGTGCTTTGTATTATCAAAAAAAATCCTTATCAATAAAAAAACAACTGAAAGACAGTGTTGGCTTAGGTTATGGTTATGCAAATATTGCAAATACATTTGCTGAAAAAAGGAATTTTATATTAGCAAAAAAATATGTAGATAGTTCATCAATAATTAGAAATAAAATTGCAGATAACTATGGTATTACAGTAAATTATGTTCAAAAAGCAGAAATTTTTGTATTAGAAAAAAAGTATAATGAAGCCATTGAGGATTTTAAAACTTGTGCTCGTTTGTCACAAAAATATAAATACAAACATTTAGAACAATATTGTTATCAAAACATATCTAAATGTTATGTAGAATTAAAAGATTATAAAAATGCATTTGATTATAAAGAAAAGTTTCAAATAGTAAAAGATAGTGCTGATAATATAATTACTAATGCTAAAGTAGAAGAACTTCAAATTGAATTTGAAACTGAAAAAAAAGAAAAACTTTTAGCTGAAGCAAAAGTAGATTTGTTGGCAAAAGAAGCTAAAATTAAAAAAAGAACAACTTTTTTAATTTCCGCATTAGCATTGGCCTTTTTATTAGGATTAATAGGTTTTTTAGTGTACAAACAACAACGATTAAAAAACAAACAATTAGTTAAAGAAAATGAATTGAGACAAGCACTCATTAAAATTGAAAATCAAAATAATTTACAAGAACAACGATTAGCAATTTCAAAAGATTTACACGATAATATTGGTTCACAACTTACCTTTATAATTTCATCTTTAGATAATTTAAAATACTTTGAGTTTACTAAAGATAAATTATACACAAAATTCGATTCTATAGGAACATTTACGCGTTCAACTATTACTGATTTACGTGATACCATTTGGGCAATGAACAAAGAAGCAATTACGTTTGAAGATTTAAAAACAAGAACAACTAATTTTATTGAAGCTGCAAAAACTTCATTATTAGGAATTACTTTTGAATTCAATTATCTAAAAAACACAGATGAAGTTACATTGAATTCTTTACAAGGAATCGACGTGTATCGCATTATTCAAGAAGCGGTAAATAATGCAGTAAAACATGCAGAAGCAACAAAAATTATTGTCAATTTTGAACTAATTAAAAACACTTTAGAAGTTTCTATTTCCGATAACGGAAAAGGTTTTGATAAAGAAACAATAGAAGCTGGAAATGGATTAGCCTCAATGAAAAAAAGAGCTCAAGAAATTAATGCAAACTTATCAATTGAACCTCTTGAACAAGGAACAAAAGTGTGTTTAAAATTTAACTTAGAATAAAAATAGGGCAATTGTCTTATTTCATTTATAGAAGCTTATTTGCAAATTTACCTTGTATAATTAACTATTATTCTAAAAATGAAAAAGGCATTCGCTATTTATATTTCTTGTTTTTTTGCAATGTTTACATTCGCACAATCAAAAGACAGTCTTACTTTTTATAAAAAATTCCATGATGTTCCAGTAAAGTATAAGTTAGAGCACTTTGATTTAAAAGGAAATGTAAAATCATTTTATGAATCTAGCACTTTAAATAATGATCATGATTTAAAAGTGATTTATGAGTTTGATACCAATGGAAATTTAATACAAGTGGTTAATTCTTATGGAATTGTATCAAAAAAATTCAATTATAATTCAGAAGGAAAGCTAATTTCATTTACAACTAATTCTAAAATCAAACGCGATATTGAAGTCGGGCTAGATGATAACGGAAATATTGTTAAATTAATAATTAATAATGAAGAGCGAGGAATTTCAACTCTTTTGAATGAATATAATAAAAAAGGAGTTTGGACAAAACAAATTCATGAAGAAGAAAACAGTATACTTCAGGAGAACGTTTATGAAAACGACATAAAACTCATTAAAGTACTTATCTATATAAACAATGAAGTTTCTGAAACTACAAATTTCAGTTATGAATTCTTTTCAAATTATGTGAAAATTAAGCAAGTTTCTAATTTTAAAGAATCAGGTTACACTGCAATTACTTGCATATACGTCGATTATAATGGAACTTTTATATATGGAGATTTATATGAAGGTGATTATTTAACAAGCGAACAAGTAGATGAAATTGTTAGTAATTTTCAATTAGATCACAATGAAAATTGGATTAAAAACCAACAACAAATCCGTGTTATTACTTATTATTAAGCGCTTTAACTATGAATACATTTACAAACAATAAAGCGGCTAAATATACTTCTCTTTTTCTCTTTTTTGTCTTTACACTTATAGAAGTGTATTATAAGCAAACATCAATATTTTATATTTTGTATTTATTTTGGTTTGATGAGCTTATTAAAACTGTTTTTGAAAGAATTACATATATGTTTAAAAAAGAAAAAATTGAAAATCCAATACAATTTCTTCAAAATGTAAAAAATAAATTCTTCATGCTTTTTGTGTATTTCATATTTATTGTAATTATTTTTGGTTTAGTTATCGATAGAAATGATTTTGATTTAATAGGTATAAATTTAACTGTTTTAGCTTTTCAAAATATTTTTTTCAACTTCAGTATAATTACTTTTATTTTAAGGGAGCTTTATATGTATATCAATACATTAAAAAGTAATGACGATAATTATTCTGTTTCAAACGGAATTATTATACTTCATATTTCTATAATTTTAGGTATTTTTTCTTGGTTTTTACTTACTAAAAAGCTTCATGTTTCAATGGAGTTTATAGGTATTATTTCAATTACACCTTTTCTACTTTTAAAGGCATTTTTCGAAATAAATTCAGTGGATTAAATTTTAAATATAAGGCAATTGCCCTATTTACTTTTTTTACTTTTTTAAGCAACTTTGAATTATAGTTTTAAAAACAATAAAAAATGAAAAAAACAATTCTAATTCTGGTTCTATTTTTTGGTTTTGCTTATTCGCATGCACAAGAAAAATGTATAAGAGGAAATTGCAAAGATAATTTTAGTTTTCAACAAGTAACAGATGGTTATCAAGTTGGTTTTTACACAAATGGGAAGCTTGAAGGGTTTGGTGTACAAGTTGAAGAAGGTAAGGAGTACTTTGGTTCTTACAAAAACGGACAAAAAAATGGTTTGTTTTATTATAAAATTAACGGAGAAATGTCTTATGGAAATTTTAAAAACAATGTACCAGTAGGATTACACGTAGTGCGAATTGAAACCGGTTATGATTACAGAAACTATAATGACAAAGGTGTTTTTGTAAATAGATCTCCAATTCCTGCAAACGGAGTTGATGTAGGTTGCATTCAAGGAGATTGTATGAACGGTTATGGA
>PKEA01000010.1 GCA_002862805.1 Flavobacteriaceae bacterium
ACTGAAATTGCAGTTATTGCTCTTGGTGGTATTGTTTGTGATAAATCCGTTAAAATTGCGGGTGATGTCTTTACAAATGATATTATTTACTACATGAGAACACAGCATAATTTATTTGTAGGAGAAACTTCTGCAGAAAAAATTAAAATTCAAATAGGAGCAGCAACTGAAGATTTAGAAAATGCTCCCGAAGAAATGTCTGTTCAAGGTAGAGATTTGTTAACAGGTAAGCCTAAACAAGTTGATGTATCTTACAGAGAAATTGCAAAAGCTTTAGATAAATCTATTCAAAGAATTGAAGACGCAGTAATGGAAACGTTATCACAAACACCTCCAGAACTTGCTGCCGATATTTACAATACAGGAATTTATCTTGCAGGAGGAGGCTCAATGCTTAGAGGTTTAGATAAGCGAATATCTTTAAAAACTGATCTTCCGGTTTACATCGCAGAAGACCCTTTAAGAGCAGTAGTTAGGGGGACCGGAATTGCTCTTAAGAACATTAATAAATACAAAAGTATCCTTATAAAATAAAAAAAGTAAATGCAGCAAATAATAAACTTTATATTTAAAAACAGCTATAGATTGCTGTTTTTGCTGCTTTTGGGTATTTCATTAACGTTAACTATAAAATCACACTCATACCATAGAAGTGAGTATATAAATACTGCAAATAGTGTTTCTGGTGCTGTATATCAAAAAATTGATAACGCAAATGAGTACTTAAGTTTGAGAGAAAAGAATTTAAGACTTGCTGAGGAAAATGCATTATTAAAAGAAATTTTATTTAATAAAAAAGACACTACTTTACCAAACAAAAATCTTCATATAGAACAGTTTTTAGATTTTAACGTAAGAATGTCTAAAGTGGTTAAAAATGTTTTTAATACTAGAGAGAATTATTTGACTTTAAACTCTGGAAGTTTAGATAGTATTAAAACAGATATGGGTGTTGTAAATGAAAAAGGAGTAATTGGAATTATTGAAAAAACTTCTAAAAATTACTCAACTGTTTTAAGTGTATTAAATACAAAGTCAAGAATTAATGCCAAAATTAAAAATTCAAATCACTTTGGTTCTTTAATTTGGGACGGTAAAAATGTTGGTTATGTTCAGTTAATTGATGTCCCTAGGTTGGCATCCTTAAAAAAAGGAGATTCAATAGTTACAGGTGCTGAATCTGAAATTTTTCCTGAAAACATTCCAATTGGTAAAATTGATAAAGTTTTTATTGACACTAAAACAAATTATTATACTATTAATGTTAGATTATTTAATGATATGACCTCATTGGGTTATGTCTACATTATTGAAAATAAAAAGAAAAAAGAAAAACTAAATCTTGAACAAGAAACTATTAAAAAATAAGTGAATAATAATTTATTAAATATATTCCGATTTATAATTTTACTAACCATCCAAATTTTAATATTCAATAATATTAATTTATTTGGATATATAAATCCATATCCTTATTTGTTATTTATTCTTTTATATCCTGTAAATGGGAATAAATCTGTTTTATTACTAAGTAGCTTTGCAATTGGTTTGTTGCTTGATGTGTTTTTAAATTCAGGTGGAGTTCATGCAGCTGCTTCTTTAATTCTTGCTTTTGTAAGACCAAGTTTGTTTAAATTTTCATTTGGATTAAGTTATGAATATCAAACCGTTAAAATTGCAGATAAACTATCTCCTGAAAGAGTAACTTTTCTTTTTTTAGCAGTAATAATTCATCACTTAGTTCTTTTTTCATTAGAATATTATCGACTTAGTCTAGTTGTTGATGTTATTCTAAGAACCTTGTCAACATCTTTATTTACTTTGCTTTTTTGTATATTAATTATCTTTTTAATTAAACCTTCTAAACGATGAGAAAAATTGTTTTACCATCGGTTATTATTGTTACAACAATAGTATTAATCGCTCGTATATTTTATTTACAAGTGATTGATGATACATTAAAGCTGAAGTCTGAAAACAACGCAATAAAAAAAGTGTTTGAATTTCCAGAGAGAGGGTATATCTATGACAGAAATGGAAAACTTTTAGTCGCAAACCAGCCATCTTATGATATTATGGTTGTTCCAAGAGAAATAAAAGATATTGATACTTTAGAATTTTGTCAACTTTTAGGAATAACTAAAGAGTTTTTTATTAAAAAAATAGAAAAAGCAATTGTTTATAGCCCAAGACTTCCTTCGGTATTCTTAGCGCAGTTAAATAAAAAGGAATATGCAGCTTTTCAAGAAAAAGAAAGAAAATTTGAAGGGTTTTATACTCAAAAACGTGCTTTAAGAGATTATCAAGTTGACTATGGAGCCAATATTTTTGGCTTTATTACACAGGTTAATGAAGGAATAATTAAGAAGCAGCCTTATTATAATAGTGGAGATTTAATTGGAAGACAAGGTGTTGAGCAAGAATATGAAGAACAATTAAGAGGTGTAAAAGGAGTAAAGTATTTACTTAGAGATAAGCACAATAAAATTATTGGCCCTTATAAAGAAGGACAATTTGATACTATTGCAAAACAAGGAAGCGACTTAACGTTAACTATTGATGCCGAATTACAAAAATATGGTACTGAGTTAATGATAAATAAACGAGGAGGAATTGTAGCTATTGAGCCAAAAACTGGCGAAATTTTAGCTTTAGTTTCAGCACCAACATATGACCCTGCATTATTAGTTGGTAGACAAAGATCTAAAAATTACACCGCTTTATATTACGACTCCATTGCAAAACCTTTGTATGATAGAGGGTTGCAAGCAGAATACCCGCCGGGTTCTCCTTTTAAAATTGTTACTGGTTTAATTGGATTACAAGAGGAAGTTATAGACGAGAATACTACTTTTTATTGTAATCATGGTTATAACTTTGGGAGGTTTATGGGATGTCACTGTGGTTTGCATACGCTACAGTTAAATAACGGAATTTATAAGTCTTGTAATAGTTATTTTGGAAATGTTTATAAACGAACAATAGAAAAATATAAAGATTCATATTTTAGTGTTGATAATTGGAATAAACATGTAAAAAGTTTTGGATTAGGTCAGTTTTTAGGAACAGACATGCCTACTGGAAGAAAAGGTTTGGTTCCAGATTCTAAATTATATAAAAGAGTTTATAACGGTGCGGTAATTAGAAGTTCGTATATTATTTCTAACTCTATTGGTCAAGGAGAAGTTTTAACAACGCCTATTCAATTGGCAAATATGATGGCTGTTGTTGCAAATAAGGGTTATTATTACACACCTCATATTGTTAAGAGCATTAAGGGGCAAAAGTTAGACGAAAAATTTACTACAAAACATCAAAGTACAATTGATAAAAAACATTTTGATCCTGTAATTAAAGGACTTGAAGATGTTTATAATTTTGGAACAGCTTCTGGATTAAGAGTTGAAGGGTTAAGGATTTGTGGAAAAACGGGTACTGCCGAAAATAAAATTAGAGTATCTGGGAAAACTTATCAATTAAAAGATCATTCTATTTTTGTTGCTTTTGCCCCGGCAGAAAATCCTACAATTGCTCTTGCAGTTTTTATTGAAAATGGATATTGGGGTAGTAGATGGGCTGGACCTATCGCTACTTTGATGATTGAAAAATATGTAAATGGAGAAATATCTAGAACTGACTTAGAGACTAGAATGTTAAACGGAAGTATTCAAGATGAATATCAAAAAATAGAGAATATAATTTATCAACGAAACGAACCAATTACCCAAATTAAAGATGCTAATGCAGAAGTAATTTCTTTAAAATTAGAAGCAAAAAAAGAAGAAGAAGAGAATTAAATGAAAAATCAAAGTATAGGAAATAATATTGATTGGTTAACCTTGTTGCTATACATTTTATTGGTAATTGGAGGTTGGATGACCATTTATTCTGCTTCTTTACCATTAGAAGAAACGTCTTTATTTGATGTCTCTCAAACCTATGGAAGACAAATGCTTTTTATTGGTTTAAGCATTCCGTTAATTTTAGCGTTGTTGTTTACTGATGCTAAAGTTTTTGAGAAGTTGTGTTTTGTGTTTTATGGTTTAGGAATTATTTTGTTGCTTGGTTTGTTTGTTTTTGGAAAAACAATTAAAGGCCAAACTAATTGGTATCAATTCGGCGGTTTTGGATTTCAGCCTTCTGAATTTGTTAAAACAGGTACAGCGTTATTATTAGCAAAATACTTAAGTTATTCTCAAATTAATTTAGCAAAAACCAAGCATCAATTGATAGGTTTTACAATTATAGGTTTGCCAATTTTATTAATTTTAATGCAGCCAGATGCTGGAAGTGCAATGATTTTTTTGTCTCTAGTTTTTGTTTTAAATAGAGAAGGATTGCCTTCATGGTATTTAATTTCGGGTGTAATTGCAATCGTTTTGTTTTTCTCGGCATTAGTTATTTCGCCTTTGTATATTATAATTGCTGCCTCTGTTATTATGTTGTTGCATTATATTACAAATAGAAAAATTTCTAGAAACCCTATTGTATATTTACTTGTTTTTGCTGTTATAAGTGCATTTTCGTACTCTGTAAACTATGTATATAATGAAGTTTTAGAGCCACATCAAAAAGATAGGATTGATGTTTTAATAAGTGATAATGTAGATTTAAAAAATGAAGGATATAATCTAAATCAATCTATGATCGCAATTGGTTCTGGTGGATTATTTGGTAAAGGATATTTAGAAGGAACGCAAACAAAAGGCGGATTTGTGCCTGAACAGCATACTGATTATATTTTTACAACAGTTGGTGAAGAATGGGGCTTTGTTGGTAGTGTGGTAGTTATACTCTTATTTATGTCGTTGTTTTTACGAATTTTGTATTTAGCAGAACATCAAAAGACTAAGTTTAGTAGAGTTTATGGTTACTGTGTAGCCACATATTTATTTACACATTTCTTTGTAAATATAGCAATGTTAATTAAATTATTCCCTACAATTGGTGTTCCTTTACCTTTTTTCTCATACGGTGGTTCTAGTTTATGGGCTTTCACAATAATGCTGTTTATCTTCATAAAGCTAGATGCAAATAAAGTTAATGAATGGTAATTAAAAACTCCACTTTTTATAATTAACGTTCTTTTCTAGTTCGTTTTCTATAACATCATCAAGTTCAGGGAAAAAATCAATACCAGTTAAGTTTTCTATTTCATCTACAGAAACTATATATTCATATAATGCTTTTTTAGACTCATAATGCGGTACTAAAAAACCAATCATTTTTTTTCTATCTTTCGTTAAAAGAATCTTGTAAAAATAATTTGGCACAGATACATTTTCATCACCAATAGTTTTTAATTTTTCTTTTAAAACACCGCCTGTGATTACATATATTCCATTGTTTTTAGTTGCCCAATATCTTGTTTTTTGTTCAAGTCTATTCCAGATACCAGCATTAAAATCATAAAGTTGAGGCGATGCATTTGAAGTAAGAAAAGTTTCTTTATATAGATCGTATGTTTTTTTTCTGTCTCCAGCCGGACAAAGATGTCCCTTATTATAACCAGAATTTTTATAATTTCTCCAATCAGCTGATTTTGTATCTACTACTGGATCTTGATTAAAATAGGGTCTGTCAAAATTGTTCCTATTTGAAAAATCACTGTCATTAAGTTCATAAGCTACCCATTCAGATTGCTCGTGTTCCTCAACATAAGAAAAGCTATATGCATCATGAGTGTATATTTTTCCAGATGTAGAAGTAGGTAAAAAATTAAAAGTTTGAGGGTTTTTAAAACTACTTTCTGTAGTGTCTGGATTTTCAATATCTATTTGTTTACAGCTAATAAAAAAAGTGATGAATAGAAGAGAAAGAAAGACACTTGATTTAAACATTTTAGATGAAGTTTTTGTTAACTTTGTAAATATAATTTTAAATGACTAGATATGAAAACAAAATATTTTTTTATTGTATTGTTTGTAGGGTTTCATTTTTGTTTTGCACAAGAGCCGGTTTCAGATAGTATTGCTATAAATACTGCAAATGCAAAAATTGAAAAGGCAGAAAAAGAAAGAGCAAACCTAGAAAAAGAAAAAGCAGCTAAGAAAGCTGAACAAGAGAGAGAGAAAGAATTAGCTAAAGCAGAAAAAGCAGCTAAGAAAGCTGAGAAAGAGCAAAAGAAGGCTGAAAAAGAATTAAAAAAACTAGAAAAAGAGCGTAAAAGACTTGATAAAGCAAGAGCTAATGTAGCAAAAGACAAGAAGAAAATTTCAAAGCAAAGTAAAGATATAGTTAAGAGTACTGAAAAGTATGAAAAACTAAAAAAGAAAGGAAAGCTTTCTCCAGAAGATGAAATTAAATGGCTTGATAAATTAAAAAAGAAACAAGAAAAACTTAAAGATTTAGAAGAAGATTTAAAAAAATCTGAAAAGAAGCTAGATAAATTAGATTAATTAAAAAAGCCTTGAAATACATTCAAGGCTTTTTTTGTTTTATTTGTGTTTTCCAACTTCCCATCCTGTTTTTCCTAAATATTGGTTTCCGCTTTCAATAGCGTCACTTTCAAGTATTGTACCCATAGAGTCATTCCAGCGATTTAAGTATCCAAATAAAGAAATAACACCAAGCATCTCTACAATTTCACCTTCATTCCAGTGTTTGTACAAAGCGTTTTTAATATCTTCATTTACTGCATTAGGAATTACTGAAGCGGCTAATGAAAAATCTAGAGCAACTCTTTCAGCTTCTGTAAAAGCAGCATATGTTTTGTAATCCCAAATATTGTCTAATTTCTCTTGATCTGCACCATATCGTTCTGCAGCTCTAATAGCATGTGCTTGACAATATCTACAACCTGTTGCGTTGCTACTTACCCAGGCTATCATCCTTTTTAAAGAAGAAGTCACTCTTCCTTGATTATCCATAACAGCTTTGTTTAAATTAATAAAAGCTTTTGATATTAAAGGGCGATGTTGCATTGTTAAGACTGAGTTAGGGCAAAACCCTAATGTTTCGTTGAAAAAAGTAGCTAATTCTCTTGTTTCTGAGTCATGATCTGGTGATAATGGGGTAACTAGTGGCATAAAGTTTTATTTTGGTTATTGCTAAAATAATAAATGCCACATTAGTGGCATTATAAAAACGGATAAAATTATTTTAGAATAAACCGTTTATTTCAGCGTCAATTCTATTAATAATATTTCCTAAATCTTCTGGGTTGTCAACAAAATTAATGTTGTCAACGTCTATAATTAAAAGTTTTCCCTTGTCATAGGTTTGTACCCAAGCTTCGTAGCGTTCATTTAATCTACTTAAATATTCAATTGAAATGGTGTTTTCGTAATCTCTACCTCTTTTATGAATCTGATCTACTAAGTTAGGTATAGAGCTTCTCAAGTAAATTAGTAAATCTGGTGAACCCACAAGGTCTTCCATTAAGTCAAATAAAGATTTATAGTTATTATAATCTCTATTTGTCATTAACCCCATTGCATGTAAGTTAGGTGCAAAAATATAAGCATCTTCATAAATGGTTCTGTCTTGAATAGTTGTTCTACCAGTTTCTTTTATTTCTCTAACTTGTCTAAAACGACTGTTTAAGAAGTATATTTGAAGGTTAAAACTCCATCTTTCCATTTGATGATAAAAGTCATCTAAATAAGGATTGTCTACAACATCTTCAAAATGAGCATCCCATTTAAAATGTTTTGCCAGTAACTTTGTTAAGGTTGTTTTTCCAGCACCAATATTTCCAGCTATTGCAATATGCATTAAAAATTTATTTGGTAGTTAATAATTTTATTCTGGGTAAAAATAGATAAAATTCCATCTTTAAAGAAGAATTTTAGGAATGATTTTTCACTAATATCTAATTTATAAATTGTTTTATAATTAAAATCATAAATGTAGAATAAACCTTTATTTACAAAAATAATTTTTTTTTCGTCAAAAAAACAAAATTCTTCGTTTGTTGGTAATTGCCCTAAGGTTTCTATTTTTCCAAAAATGGAAATCGATTGATATTCATTATTATTATTTAAAAAATAAAATAAATTATAAGTAGCCATTTTTTTTGAAATACTTCCTTTAAAAGGAGTCGATAAAAATTTAACTGATGAAGTAATTAAATCATAAAGACCAATTTTTTGAGAATTGCTATCAAAAAACCAAAGTTTGTTTTGACCTCCAAATCCAATAGAAGTTATGTTTAAAAATGGGTCAATTGTGTTAAAGTCTATTTTTTGCACTTCATTTAATTGATTGTCTAGTAAAATAACAGTATTGAAATTTTTATAGAGTAATAAAATTTGTAAAGGATTTTCTATGTCAACTTCGTGTATTTCGCCAAGTGCTAAATTTTTATAGTTATACGTCTTGTTGTTTCTTTGCTTAAATAATTGATTGTTTATTGTATAGTAGTAATTTTTGAAATTATCTTTACCAATGTATTTATCTACATTCCTTAAAAATAAAGAATCTAATTTGTTGCAAGTATAATTTGTTTGTGAAAACAAGCTAAATGATGCTAAAAAAAATAAATACTTAAAAATATTTTTCATTGTTTATAATTAACTAATTAAACCTTTTCGATTTTTTAATGTCTAAAAATAACATTTATTGTCAAATGTTGTAACAAATTTAAGAGTTAATAGTCTTAATTAGTATAATTAAACAAACAAAGCATAATGAAAAAAGTACTTATCGCATCATTAATATTGTTTTCTGGGTTTTTAAACGCTCAAGATTTTCAAGGTATGGCCGTTTATGAATCTAAAACAAGCACTGCTGATTTTATGAAAGGCATGGGAGGAAACAGAGAAATAACTCCAGAAATGCAAAAAAACATGGAAGAAAGAATGAAAAAAATGTTTGAAAAGACATTTGTTTTAAACTTCGATAAATCAGCTTCAATCTATAAAGAAGAAGAGAAGCTAGAGGCTCCAGGTCAGCAAGGTGGTGGAAGAATGATGTCTTCTATGATGGGCGGTGGCGGAACACATTACAAAAATGTTAAAACTGAAAAAGTAATTATTGATAAAGAGTTTTTTGGAAAAGAGTTTTTAATTAATGATTCATTACCTAAACTAGCATGGAAACTTGAAGGTGAATCAAAAAAAATTGGTCAATATAATTGTTTTAAAGCTACGGCAGTTCGTCCTTCAAGTGATTCAGATTTTAGAAATTTTCGTTTTAGAGGAAAAGATGATGAAAAAAAAGAAGGGGAAACAAAAAAAGATTCTTCAAATCCTAAGACCAATTTAATGGATCAATGGGAAAAACCAAAAGAAATTGTAGTAACTGCTTGGTATTCTCCGGAAATTCCTGTTAATCAAGGGCCTGAAAATTATTGGGGTTTGCCAGGTTTGATTTTAGAAGTTAATGATGGTACTACTACCATTTTATGCTCTAAAATTGTAATGAATACAAAAGATAAAGTTGAAATTAAACCAGCAACTAAAGGTAAACAAGTTACTCAAGCAGAATATGATGAAATTGTTAAAAAGAAAATGGAAGAAATGAAAGAGATGTACGGTGGTAAAAGAGGTCCAGGTGGTGGAGGTAGATTTCATTAATATTTTGAGTTATTAAACAATGAAAAAAATAATATTTATTATTGTAATGGTGTTTTCTTTAAATGCCATTTCGCAAAATATTCGTGTTGAAGGTTTTGTAAAAGACAGTACTGGCTTGGGTTTAGAAATGGCTAATGTAATGGCTATTAATACGGAAACAAAAGCAATGGACGCTTATGCTATTACTAACGAGAAAGGAAAGTATTTTCTTAATTTAAGTGCAAATGCTTCTTACGAAATAAAAGCAAGTTATATAGGCTACGATTCTTTTGATGCAGTTTTAAAAACTGCTGCAACAAATATGAATTATAATATTATAATGAGTGAAGGAGTTCAACTAAATGATGTTGAAGTTGTTTATGAAATGCCAGTTACTATATCTGGTGATACAATTATTTATAACTCCGATTCATTTACTAACGGAACTGAACGCAAGTTGGAAGACGTATTAAAAAAATTACCTGGAGTAGAAGTTAATGCAGATGGTGAGATTGAAATTGAAGGTAAGAAAGTACAAAAGGTAATGGTTGAAGGAAAAGATTTTTTCGATGGCGATACTAAAATTGCCACAAAAAACATTCCAGCTAATGCTTTAGATAAAATCCAAGTTTTAAGAAATTATAATGAAGTTTCAAACTTAAAAGGACTTGAGAATAACGAAGAAAGTATCGCTTTAAATATTAAGTTAAAAGAAGGTAAAAAGAATTTTTGGTTTGGAGATGTAACTACTGGAGGAGGGTTTAGAGACGATGTTGCCGATGGCTATTTGGTTAACCCAAAATTATTTTATTATAGCCCTAAATATAGTATTAATGTAATTGGAAATATTAATAATATTGGTGAATTACCTTTAACTGCGAGAGATTATTTTAAATTTACGGGTGGGTTTAAGAATATGATGAGTAAAGGAGGTTCGTCTTTTAATATAACTTCAAACGATTTGGGTATTTTAGGTTTAAGAAATAATCAAGCGGCAAGTATTGATACTAAATTTGGCGCTGCTAACTTTAGTTATAATCCAACAAAATCATGGACAATTAGTGGTTTTGGAATATTTTTAAACAATAGAACCGATATAGAAACTAATTCTGTAACGGAAAGAACAGATAATTTGCCTGATGGTTCTACTCAAGATATAACAGAAACAAGAACTGAAAATACATTACAAAAAAGTCAACAAGCTTTGTTGAAACTAAGTTCAAGTTATGTGCCTTCTGATAAATTGCATTTAGATTATGACGCTTTAATTAAATTGTCTGATCAAAAAGAAAATCAAGGGTTGTATTCTTCTTTATTGTCAGATATTTACACTGAAAAAAAACAAAATCCATTTTCTGTTAATCAAAATTTAAATTATTATTACACATTAAATACTAAAAATGTTTTTGCAGTAGAAATGCAACATTTGTATCAAGATGAAGATCCTTTTTATAATGCAAATTTAGCAATTCAGCCTTTTGATTTAGGAACGAGTTATCAAACAGGAGAAACTAGAAATGATGTAAACCAAGATCGTTTTGTTAAGACTAATAAAACAGATGTTAAGTTTGATTATTACTATATGCTTACGCCAAAAAGTAATATTAACTTTACGGTTGGTAACACCTATTCGTATCAAAACTTTAATTCACACATCTTTCAGGTTTTAGATAACGGAGCTACTAATGATTTAAATGAAGACGAGTATAATAATGACGTGAAATATGCATTTAATGATGTTTTTTTAGGACTGCATTATAAGTTTATCACTGGTAAATTTACGTTTAATCCAGGTTTCAGTGTTCATCAATTTAATACTAAAGACACGCAATTAAATTCAATTAATAAAAATAGTTTCACACGATTATTACCTGATTTTTACGCGCTATTCCAAATAAAAAAATCAGAAACACTAACGTATAACTATAAAATGAGTAATTCATTTACCGATGTTAATAAATTAGCTGAAGGTTATGTTTTTTCAAATTATAATAGTTTGTTTAGTGGAAATAGAAACTTAGAAAATTCAATTTCTCATGTTCATAGTTTAAGATATTTTAAATACAATATGTTTAATTTTGAAAATATTTTTGCTAACTTGACCTATACAAAACAAGTAGAAGGAATAAAAAACAGAGTTTTGTTTACAGGAGTAAATCAAGTTTCGTCTGCGGTTAATATGAATTCAAGTTTTGCTGATGAAACTTTTAGCGGAAATTTTAATTATGGGCGATCGTTTTCTAAATATTATAAAGCTTCGGTTGGTGTAAACATTAATTGGAGTAAATTTAATAATATTCGAGTATATCCAGATATGGATTCAGATCCAAATAATAATCCAACAGAGATTCAGGCTACTGAATCGTTTACGCAAAATTATAATGTTAAGTTTTCAACTAATTTTAAAACATTACCAAATCTTGGATTATCTTATGGCTTAACTATCAATGATAATTTTAGCGATGTATATTATATAGATAGTCCGGCAATTACATTAGAATATTATTTCTTAGATTCTTTTTCTTTTACGTCTGATTATAATTTTTATCACAATAGAAATAAATCAAAAACAGTTGAAACAGAATATGATTTCTTAAATGCTTCATTAATTTACCAAAAGAAAGATAGTAAGTGGGAATACAAGTTGGCAGCAACTAATTTGTTAGATACTAGGTCTCTTAATGATAATAGTTTTAGCCAATTAGGAGGTTCAAGTACTTTTTCTAGTTATGTTGTTCAGCCACGATATGTTATATTGAGTTTTAAGTATAATTTATAGTTAGTAATTACATAAAAATAAAAAAAACCTGATTCAAATTCATGAATCAGGTTTTTGTTTTTAATTTATTTCGAGATCTAAAATTATAATCCAAAGGCAGTTTTAATTTTGTCAACAAAGTCTAGTTTTTCCCATGTAAACAATTCAACCGTAACTGTTTTTGGTTCACCATTAGGAAGGCTAAAAGTTTTAGTAACTGTTTCTGGAGTTCTTCCCATATGACCATAAGCGGCAGTTTCACTATAAATTGGGTTTCTTAATTTTAAACGTTGCTCTATAAAGTATGGGCGCATATCAAAAATACCTTCAACAATTTTACTTATCTCACCATCTGTTAAATTTAACTCACAAGTTCCATAAGTATTAACGTTAATAGAAGTTGGCTGAGCCACACCAATTGCATAAGAAACTTGTACTAAAGCTTCTTTACATAATCCTGCAGCAACTAAGTTTTTTGCAATGTGACGAGTAGCATAAGCCGCAGAGCGGTCTACTTTACTTGGGTCTTTTCCAGAAAAAGCACCGCCACCATGTGCTCCTTTTCCTCCATAAGTATCAACTATGATTTTTCTGCCTGTTAAGCCAGTGTCTCCATGAGGGCCACCAATTACAAAAACACCAGTTGGATTAATATGATAAGTAATGTCGTCATTAAATAAATGAGCATATTGAGGATATTGAGCTTTTATTCTTGGAATCAAAATTGAAACTAAATCGTTTTTAATTTTAACTAACATTTCATCATTTGCTGCATCTTTATCTGCTCTAGAATTAGACTTTGGTTTAACAAAATCATCATGTTGTGTAGAGATCACAATAGCATCAATTCTAATAGGTTCGTTGTTGTCAGAATATTCTAATGTAACTTGAGATTTAGCATCCGGACGCAAATAAGTAATTGTATCGTTTTCTCGTCTTAAATTTGCTAATTCTTTTAATAAAGCATGAGATAAATCTAAAGCCAAAGGCATGTAGTTTTCTGTTTCATCAGTTGCATAGCCAAACATCATTCCTTGGTCTCCTGCACCTTGCTCTTCTTTATTTGCTTTGTCAACACCTTGGTTGATGTCTGCAGATTGCTCATGTATAGCAGAAAGTACTCCACATGAATCAGCTTCAAACATGTATGCGCTTTTAGTGTAGCCAATTTTACGAATTACTTCTCTAGCAATTTGTTGAACATCAAGGTAAGTAGTAGATTTTACTTCACCAGCTAAAATAACCTGTCCAGTTGTTACTAGTGTTTCACAAGCAACTTTAGATTCAGGATCAAATGCTAAAAAATTATCAATTAACGCATCGCTAATTTGATCTGCAACTTTATCAGGATGTCCTTCACTCACAGATTCTGACGTAAATAAATAAGCCATAATATAAATTTGTTTTTAAATTAATAGTTATGAAGAAAAAAGATTGCGCGAAAGACTAAAGGAGGGATTTATTTCTGCTTTAGCATTTTTTTTACGAGGTTGCAATCAGTCAAATTTTTCCTCTTTATTTCTTTTGCAAATTTATAAAATCAAATTGAATTTCAAGTACATATTCTTTTTTTTATTTTTATGTGATTTTTTTAGCAAACTTTCTATTTGTTGGTTTGTTTTTCGGCTATAAGCAATATTTTAGGAAAATAAAACCAAAATTTATTGCTTTAGTGATAAAAAATAGAAAATACAACTATTAATTTTTATTTCACAGAAAATTAATCTAATTTTGCTTCATAATAAAAATAAAGTTATAATAATGAAATTAACAATGTGTAATATGTGTTGTATGATGTGGAAATTTCCGCAGAGTATTTCTATTGCATAATTTTAAATTCTTAAAATATATTCAAATGAAACCTCTGCTAATAGTAGAGGTTTTTTTTATTCTGAATTTGCTTGTGCTGATTTTATATCAGTATTTCAGAATCTTTTCAATAACAACAATAATTAAAAAATGAACCTGGTAACAAAAAATAATAATATGATGTGTTGTATGATGTGCATGTGCGCAACACCAAGCTATTACCATAAACGAACAACATAAAAAGAAGCTATTTCTATTATAAAGTCCCTTTGGTAATTAACTAAAGGGGCTTTTTTATACACAAAAATCCAATATTAAATATCTAAAATCAATTATCATGAGTACACAAAAATTTGCAACAAATGCACTACACGCAGGACACGACGTAACTAAAAACGCTGGAACAAGAGCGGTTCCAATTTATCAAACTTCTTCTTATGTATTTAACAATTCAGATCATGCAGCTAATTTGTTTGGTTTAACAGAATCAGGATTTATTTACACAAGATTAAACAATCCAACAAATGACATTCTAGAACAACGATTAGCTAAATTAGAAGGAGGAATTGGAGCAGTAGTAACCGCTTCTGGAACAGCTGCAATTGCAACAACTTTGTTAGTACTATTAAAAGCGGGAGACCATATTGTAGCTTCAAGCAGTTTATATGGAGGAACTTATAATTTATTAAAAGTCACTTTACCAAGACTGGGAATCACAACCACTTTTGTGGATCCATCTAATCCAGAAAATTTTAAAAATGCAACACAAGAAAATACAAGGGCATTCTTTGCAGAAAGTTTAGGGAATCCAAAATTAGATGTACTAGATTTAAAAGCAATTTCAAAAGAAGCTAAAACTAGCAAAGTTCCTTTTATTGTTGATAACACAGTTGCTACTCCTTATTTATTAAATCCTATCGAACATGGTGCAGATATTGTAATTCATTCGCTTACCAAATATATTACAGGAAACGGAACTTCTCTTGGAGGTGTAATTATAGATGCTGGAAATTTTGATTGGAGTAACGGAAATTTTCCGGAATTTACAGAACCATCTGCGGGTTATCACGGATTAAAATATTATGAAGTTCTTGGAGTAGCATCATTCATTGCGAAAGTTAGAATTGAAGGTTTAAGGGATTTTGGAGCAGCATTAAGTCCGTTTAACGCTTTTCAAACGATTCAAGGATTAGAAACTTTAGAAATCCGAATCAAAAAACATTCAGAAAATGCTTTGGCTTTGGCACAATGGTTAGAAGATCAAGAAGAAGTAGTTTGGGTAAATTATCCTGGTTTAGAATCTTCAAAATATAAAACTCTTGCTGATAAATATCTACCTGAAGGAAAAAGTGGAGTAGTGACTTTTGGACTAAAAGGTGGATTTGAAGCTGCTAAAAAAGTAGCCGATGAAACTAAAATATTTTCATTGTTGGCAAATATTGGAGATACAAAATCACTTATCATTCATCCAGCAAGTACAACGCACCAACAATTATCAAATGCTGAACAAGAATCAACGGGAGTTACAAAAGATTTAATTCGTTTGTCAGTTGGATTAGAGGATATTGAAGACTTAAAAGCCGATTTAAAAGCAGTTTTTGATACTTTTTCTATTTAAAAACCAGATTGAATCTTGTTGAAAAGAGGGTTTTAATTTTTATTAAACAAATTTCATAAATAAGTAAAATGTTAGAAAAAATAGATGTTGTAGATTATACCTTAGAAAACGGAAAGCTTCAAAAAAAGATTTCGCTGTTCTACCAAGTATTTGGGCAGCCAATTGGAACTGCTCCAGTAGTTGTAGTGAATCATGCACTGACAGGAAATTCAAATGTTACTGGAAAAAAAGGTTGGTGGAATGAATTAATTGGTGAAAATAAAACAATTGATACTAATGCTTATACTGTCATTGCATTCAATATTCCTGGAAATGGTTTTGATGGAAATGATGATAATTTAATTGAAAATTATAAAGATTATTCAGTTACTGATGTTGCAAAATTTTTCTGGAAAGGTCTTTTTTATTTGAAAGTTGATACTGTTTTTGCACTAATTGGAGGAAGTCTTGGCGGAGCAATAGCTTGGGAAATGACAAAATTAGAACCTAATAAAGTTGAGAACTTAATTCCTATCGCGACAGATTGGAAAGCGACCGACTGGGTGATTGCAAATGTATTGCTTCAAGATAAATTGCTAAATAATTCCACTGATCCAATTGCTGATGCACGAATTCACGCTATGCTTTTGTATCGAACTCCAGAATCACTCCAATATAAATTTAATAAAGAAAAAAAAATAAATTCAGAATGGTTTCAAATCGAAAATTGGCTGATAAATCATGGTGAAAAATTAAAAAACAGATTTCAATTGTCATCTTATAAATTAATGAATCATTTGCTAAAAACTATTGATATTACTAAAGATTCTAAAGATTTCGTAAAAACAATAGGTGCTTTTCCGGCTAACATTCATATTGTTTCTGTCAATTCAGATCTGTTTTTTATAGCGGATGAAAATCGAGAAACGTTTAATCAAGTCAAAAAAGTAAAAGAAACTATTTTTTACCATGAAATAAAATCAATTCATGGCCATGATGCTTTTTTAATAGAATTCGAACAGTTAAACGCTATTCTGAATCCAATTTTTAACAAATAAAAAAAATATAATATGTCAAAAATAAAAATAAATGTGGTGCTTTTCGGAATTGGAAATGTCGGAAGCACGTTAATTAAACAAGTTTTAGAAAGTCAGAAATTCTTTCTTGAAAAACGAAATATAGATTTAAGGTTTCAAATTATTACCAATTCAACTCTAGCTTTTTTTGAAAAAGAGGGTTTAACAAATGAATGGGAAGCTAATTTTGAACAAACTGCAATTCCTTTCAAAGTAGAAGATATTATTGAATATGTTCAAGAACAACAATTAGAAAATTTAATCGCTGTTGATGCTACGGCAAGTTTAGAAATTATTAAAAACTATATTCCTTTAGTTCAAAACGGATTTCACATCGTTGCTGCCAATAAAAAAGCCAATACTTTAGCCTTTGATTTTTATAAAGAGTTAAGGGAAAATCTAGCTATTTTTGATAAAACATTTTTATATGAAACTAATGTTGGTGCAGGTTTGCCCGTGGTTCAAACGGTAAGTGATTTACATTTTTCGGGTGAAGAAATAACCAAAATTAGAGGTGTTTTTTCAGGTTCATTGAGTTATATTTTTAATAGATTTTCAGCAGAAGAAATCTCTTTTTCTAAGGTTTTAGCAGAAGCAGAACACAAAGGTTACACCGAACCTGATTCTAGAGAAGATTTATCAGGAAATGATGTAGCAAGAAAATTATTGGTTTTGACCAGAGAAATAGGATATGATTTTGAATTTTCCGACATCCAAATTTCATCATTATTATTGCCTAATTTAAATGAGAAACATTCAAAAGCAGATTATGCTATCAATAAATCATTCTTTGACAAACCTTTTGATGTAGCTAAAATAGCCCAAGCCAAAAATCATGTACTTCGTTATGTTGGTGAATTTGATGTTAAATCAAAAAAGTTAGAAGTAAAATTACTCTCTGTTCCTGAAAGTTCGGCTTTAGGACAATTAAAAGGAGCTGACAATTTAATTGAAATTTACACTAAATCTTATGGTGAAATTCCAATCGTCATTCAAGGTGCTGGAGCAGGAAAAGAAGTTACTGCAAGAGGTGTTTTGAATGATGTATTGAAAATTGCTGAAAAAATAAAAAGTAAAGAATTTATTTTGAACTAAAAGAATCTTTCTTATGCTATTTTTGGTTTATAATAATCTAATTTAAATCAAATAAATAGAATATTTATCTAAATTTGAATTATTAAAAAGGATAATTTAGAAAATATTTCACAATTGAAAATTTAGTTATATCTTTGCCTTGTTCATAAACATAATGATTGTTATCACGAAAGCTGGAGAGATTAGACTCGATGAAAGCTTAGCAACCCTATTCTTGTAGAAGGTGCTACATTCTATTTTTATGCTGAATTTATTTCAGTATCTGTTAAAGCAGATAGTAAAAAGCAGATAACCCAACGAAATCCTCTCCAATTTCTTGATAACATATTACTAATTAAGCATTGCGAACTTTGCAAAAACCTTGCGAACTTTGCGGTTAAATAAAAAATATGTCAAAAATACAAGAAGCTATAAAAGAAAGAATCCTAGTCCTAGATGGAGCAATGGGAACGATGTTACAACGCAATAATTTTTCAGAAGAAGATTTTCGCGGCACACGTTTCAAAGACTTTCCACATCCTTTAAAAGGAAACAACGATTTACTTTCCATAACACAACCCGAAGCTGTAAAGCAAGTCCACCGTTTGTATTATCAAGCTGGTGCTGATATTGTTGAAACCAATACATTTTCTGGGACAACTATCGGAATGGCTGATTATCATTTAGAAGACATAGTTTATGAATTAAATTATGAATCAGCTAAAATTGCAAGAGAAGTTGCAGATGAATTTACAGATAGACCAAGATTTGTTGCAGGTTCAATTGGACCAACAAACAGAACAGCATCAATGTCTCCAGATGTAAACGATCCAGGTTTTAGAGCAGTGACTTTTGATGATTTAAGAGTTGCGTACAAACAACAGGTAGAAGCTCTAATTGATGGTGGTTGTGATGTTTTATTAGTAGAAACAATTTTTGATACTTTAAATGCAAAAGCAGCTCTTTTTGCTATTGAAGAAGTCAAAGAAGAAAGAAATATCGACATTCCAGTGATGGTTTCAGGAACAATTACAGATGCTTCTGGAAGAACATTATCTGGTCAAACGGTTGAAGCTTTCTTGATTTCAATTTCACACATTCCATTATTAAGTATCGGATTTAATTGCGCTTTAGGTGCTGACCAATTAAAGCCTTATTTAAAACGTTTAGCTCATAATACACAATTAAATATTTCAGCTCATCCAAATGCTGGTTTGCCGAATGCTTTCGGACAATACGATCAAACTCCAGAAGAAATGCAGGCTTTAATTCGGGAATATTTACAAGATAATTTAGTAAATATTATTGGTGGTTGTTGTGGTACAACTCCAGAACACATCAAACGAATTGCCGAAGTCGCAAATGAATTTAAACCTAGAGGAATAACCGTAGAAGTCTGATTACAATGAAAAATAAAATAATAAACACAAAAAAAAGATTACAAAATAAATGGCTAAACTATAAAACCGATTTTAAATTGTTTTATAAAGAAGTCAACAAGCATTACAAGAGAATAAACGATGAGTTATAAAACCAATAAATACCTTCAATTATCAGGATTAGAACCTTTAATCATTACTCCAGAAACCAATTTTGTAAATGTTGGAGAACGTACTAATGTAACAGGTTCGCGTAAATTTCTTCGATTAATTAAAGAAGAAAAGTATGAGGAAGCTTTGGAAATTGCAAGAGCACAAGTAGAAGGTGGAGCACAAATCATCGATGTAAATATGGATGAAGGAATGCTGGATGGAGTTTATTCCATGACAAAATTCCTTAATCTAATTGCAGCCGAACCAGATATTGCTCGTGTTCCTATTATGATTGATAGCTCTAAATGGGAAATTATTGAAGCTGGGTTAAAAGTAGTTCAAGGGAAAAGTGTGGTGAATTCTATTTCTTTAAAAGAAGGAGAAGAAACGTTTATTCATCATGCTAAATTGATAAAAAAATATGGTGCTGCCGTAATTGTAATGGCTTTTGATGAAGATGGTCAAGCGGATACTTACGAAAGAAGAATAGAAATCTGTAAAAGAAGCTATGATGTTTTAGTAGAAAAAGTAGGTTTTCCAGCAGAAGATATTATTTTCGATCCTAATATTTTTCCAGTTGCTACTGGAATGGACGAACATAAATTAAACGCACTAGATTTTTTTAGAGCCACAAAATGGATTCGTGAAAATTTGCCTTATGCTAATGTTTCTGGTGGTGTAAGTAACGTTTCATTCTCTTTCAGAGGAAATGATAAAGTGCGTGAAGCCATGCATTCTGCCTTTCTATATCATGCCATCCAAAACGGAATGACAATGGGAATCGTAAATCCAGAAATGTTAGAGATTTATGATGAAATTGATCCTATTCTTTTAGAACATGTAGAAGATGTATTATTAAATAGAAAGGAAGATGCAACTGAATTGCTCTTGGCTTTAGCCGAGAGTTACAAAGGAGATTATAAAGTAAATGAAAAAGCTATTGCAGACTCGAGTGAAGCGAACAGGCGTAAGCAATGGAGAAGTGGTTCCATTCAAGAAAGATTAACACATTCGTTAGTAAAAGGAATTGATGAATTCATTGAAATTGATACAGAAGAAGCACGTACAAATTCACAAAAAGCCATAGAAGTTATAGAAGTAAACCTAATGGCAGGAATGAATGTCGTTGGAGATTTATTTGGAAGCGGAAAAATGTTTTTACCACAAGTTGTAAAATCAGCTCGTGTAATGAAGAAAGCTGTTGCTTACTTATTACCATTTATAGAAGCTGAAAAAACAGGGAAGTCTTCAAGTGCTGGAAAAGTATTAATGGCAACTGTAAAAGGTGATGTTCATGATATTGGAAAAAATATTGTTGCGGTTGTTTTAGGTTGTAATAATTTCGAAATCATTGATTTAGGAGTTATGGTTCCACCAGAAAAAATTATAGAAGCTGCTGTTCGTGAAAATGTGGATATTATAGGGTTGAGTGGATTAATCACACCATCATTAGACGAAATGGTTTATATAGCCAAAGAAATGGACAAATTGAACATCAAAATCCCAATTATGATTGGTGGTGCAACAACTTCTCGAGCACACACAGCAGTAAAAATTGCACCAGAATACAAAGAAACTGTAGTCCATGTAAATGATGCTTCAAGAGCTGTGACAGTTGCCAGTAACTTATTGCAAAAAGAAACCAAAGAAAATTACGTTAAAGCCATTCGTGATGAATATGACAACCTTCGTGAAGGATATTTAAATAGAAGTCGCGATAAAAATTATCTAACCATTGAACAAGCACGAAAAAATAAATTACAATTAGATTGGCAAAATTTTCAACCTGTAAAGCCAAATTTCATAGGTACAAAAACTATTAATGTTGAATTATCAGAATTAATTCCGTTTATAGATTGGACACCGTTTTTTCAATCATGGCAATTATTCGGAAAATTTCCAAAAATATTAGTGGATGAGGTTGTCGGAACAGATGCAACCAATTTATATAATGATGCTTTATTCATGTTAGATAAAATCGTTGCAGAAAAATGGTTTACAGCCAAAGGAATTCTCGGCATTTTTCCAGCCAATCAAATAAACGATGATGA
>PKEA01000012.1 GCA_002862805.1 Flavobacteriaceae bacterium
AATATTTTTTACAATCTCTACAGAATAGTATTTGTAGTGTTTTATGCCATTATAACACCGCTAAGCTATTTAAAGCTAGCTTTCATGCGGTTGCAACCACTTTTTCTAATTCGGTTGCGAATACTTTTTGCAATCTCTACAGGGGAGTATTTATAGTTTTTTACGCAATTATAGCACCGTTAAGCTTTTTAAAGTTAGCTTTCATGCGGTTAGCCTTTTAAAGTATATTGTTTGTATAAAACTACATTAAAACACGTCCTTGATTCTTAACAGTTTTAATGAATCGAAAGTTATTTTGATATTTTAAGTTTTACCATTTCAATTTTTAATAAGAGAAAATTAAAATTAATATTACCTTTTCTTTTAATTGTCATTTATTAGTCTAAAAACATGAATTATTTTACTTGTGTTTAGTAAATGTTTAGTAAAAATACTTTTAAATCAGTAAAATATGGGGTAAAAGTGACCATGGAGGGATTTGAACCCTCACGCCCTTGCGAGCACCACCCCCTCAAGATGGCGAGTCTACCGTTTCTCCACATGGCCGTAAACAAAAAAAGCTAAGCAAATAGCTTAACTTTTTTTATTTGTGACCTGGCTGGGGCTCGAACCCAGGACCCCATCATTAAAAGTGATGTGCTCTACCAACTGAGCTACCAAGTCGATGCTATCAAGGAAAAATGTTTTATTTTGTGACCTGGCTGGGGCTCGAACCCAGGACCCCATCATTAAAAGTGATGTGCTCTACCAACTGAGCTACCAAGTCATTCTTTTTCCTTGAATGCGGGTGCAAATATATAAACTTAAATCTACTTTTCAATGGGAATTTCTTATAAATTTGTATTTTTTTTAAAATTTATTTTTAACTACCTTATTTTTAAGTAATTATTATATGAAGAAAATTATCCTTGTTGGTTATATGGGTTCTGGGAAATCTACAATTGGTAAAGTGTTATCAGAAAATGTAGGAATTCCCTTTTATGATTTAGATGAAATAATTGAGAAACACGAAAATATGTCTGTCAAAAAAATCTTTGAAAGAAAAGGAGAAGTATATTTTAGAAAGTTAGAACATTTGCTTTTGAATGCATTTATAGATGAAAATGAACATTTTGTTTTGGCATTAGGAGGAGGAACTCCATGTTATGCAAATAATCATGAAGTTTTAAAACGAGAAGATATTCTTTCTTTTTATTTGAAAACTTCAGTTGAGATTTTATCTGAAAGATTGAAATTAGAAAAAGAAGCAAGACCTTTAATTGCAAATTTTAATGACGAACAATTAACGGATTTTATAAACAAGCATTTATTTGATAGGAACTATTACTATTTTCAATCAAAGCATACAATAGATTGTGCTTTGAAAAATAAAGAGGAAATTATTTTAGATATAAAAGCGTTATTAGCTTAAATAAGCATAACTGTTGTCTTTTTCAAAAACGACTTGTATGTGTTCTTGTAAAGATGTTGATAATGATATTCCTTTAAAATCTGCTTTAACAGGATATTTTTTGTGGTTGCGGTCAATTAGGACAGCTGTCTTAAACTTATTTAAAGGTACTTCTAAGAAATGTTTTACACCGTAAACAAGTGTAGAGCCAGAATTTAATACATCGTCAACTAGCACTAAGGCTTTGTTTTCATATTCAAATGGTGCTAAAGATGTTGTGATGGTGTCTTTGGGATTTTGTTTGTTGATTTTAACTTCACATAAAATAACTTTCAAATCTGATATTTTAGAAAGTTCTTCCGCTATTTTTTGAGCAAAAATATAACCACTATTTGCAATTCCTGCAATAACAACTTCTTTTTCATCAACGAAAGTTTCAAGAATTTGATAACTAATTCTCTTCGTTTTATGAATTATTTCTTCGTTTGTTAAGATTATATTCTTCATGTAAAGGTTTGTGTTGTGTTATTTTGTCTCAAAGATAAAAAAGAGTTCTTTATTTGCACGAGGTTTTATTGAATTATATGCTTTTTCTAATGTATTTAATTTGAATTTTTTTGAAAACAAATTTATATATTCATCAATTGATCCACCAAATGGAGGTCCGCTTTCAGTTAAAGGAAAATCAAATAATAATCCTGCTATTTTTCCATTAGAATTTAATAATTCATTTACTTTAATGGCGTAATTTGGTCTTAAATTAGGATCTAATGCGCAAAAAAAAGTTTGTTCAATAATTAAATCAAACTTTTCATTCAAATTAAAAAAATTGTCTTGAATTAAATTTGATTTAAAATCAGGATTCCTTTTGGCAATATTTTGTAATGGAGTAGGAGCTAAATCGACTACAAAGACATTTTTAAAACCCTTGTGTATTAAATAATCAAACTCATGACCATTTCCAGCTCCAGGAATTAATATTTTTATGTCTTTGTTAACGAGTTGGTTAATGTATTCTTTTAATGGAGTTGTTATTTCTCCAGCATCCCATCCAATTTCATTTTTCTGATATCTGCTTTCCCAATAGTCACTATTCAATTCCATCTTCTTCAAAATTTTCATTGGTATAATCGTCAATATCTCTTCTCTCTTTTTTAGTTGGTCGCCCATCACCTTTAGATCGATAATGTTCTTTAGCGAGTTTTAATAATTCAAAACGTTCAAATTCTTCTTTTGGAGTTTCATCTTTTCTATAAACATCTACTAATTTAGCACCAACTCTGTTTTGAGGAAGGTCTAAAACTGTAATTTTATAATTAATTTGGTCTTTACGTAAGGCAATTTTATCTGTTGCAAAAACTTCTCTAGAAGGTTTTGCTTGTTGTCCATTAATGGATACGTGCCCTTTTTTAATAGCTTCGGTAGCAATACTTCTTGTCTTAAAATAACGAGTACACCATAAAAATTTATCAACTCTCATACAATTTTCAAAAATCAATGTTAATATTTATACAAAAATAAACGAAAATTGTATCTTGCACCAAAATTACTTTGAAAATGAAAAATATTTATAAAGCACTTTGCTTTGTGGTTTTAGCTACCACTTTAGTTGCTTGTCCAAGTGATGATTCGAGTTATACAATAAGAGACTATCAGGAAGTTTATGATGAGGATATTATTGAGATTGAAGATTATCTAAAATCAAATTACTTAACGGTAGACGCTGATATGAATGCAACGGTTACTGAAATTGAAGATGGAGGTACTGAAACTTCTATTTGGGATCAAACAACTTACCCGCTTCAATCATTCATTGTAAAAAATGATTCTAGAAACTCTGTATTAATTGATGGTAGGGTTGAAGACGATGTTGATTATAAATTATATTATATTGTTTTAAATGAAGGTGGTGGTGTAACTCCTGCTACTGTTGATTCTACATTTACAGCATATAGAGGCTGGAATTTGTATAATACAACTTTCGATGAAAATACCCAAGGTGTTTGGTCTTCTTTCCCGGAATCTAATGTTTCTTTTATTTCTGGATATAGACAAATTTTATCAAAAATAAAAACTGAAGCAAGCGCACCTGTTGATAATGGAGATGGTACTTTCTCAAGAGTTGATTTTGGAAATGTTATTGTGTTTATTCCTTCTGGATTAGCTTACTTTAATAATTCAAGAGAGAATATTGAACAATATGGGCCAATTTGTTTTCAAATTAAACTTTACTCTCGTAAAGAAAGAGATCACGATGGAGATAAAATTTTAACGAAGTATGAAGATATTAATAATGATGGAGATTATTTTAATGATGATTCAGATGGAGATGAATTACCTGACTTTTTTGATGTAGATGATGATGGAGATGGTACTTTAACTAAAACAGAAATTATAGAAACTGACGATAATAATGGTAATGTTACTTATTATGACTTTGCAAATATTCCATTTTGTAATAGTGGAACAATAAAATTACATTTAGATCCTGCTTGTCACAATTAATTACAGAGAAAATAGATATAAATAAAAAATCCCGATTTATTAAAAATCGGGATTTTTTATTTATATCTATATTAAAAAGAATTATTTTCTCTTCAATACTTTTTCTACAGCTTCAACAATTGCTTGATTATTTAGCTTGTATTTATCCATTAATTGAGCTGGAGTTCCAGATTCACCAAAACTATCATTAACTGCTACAAATTCTTGCGGTGCTGGATTGTTTAAGCTTAAAACTCTAGAGACACTTTCTCCAAGTCCACCTAAGATATTATGCTCTTCTGCAGTAACTACACAACCAGTTTTAGCAACCGATTTTAAAATTGCTTCATCATCTAATGGTTTAATAGTGTGAATGTTAATTACTTCAGCGGAAATTCCTTTAGCTTCTAAAGCTTCGGCAGCAATAAGAGCTTCCCAAACTAAATGTCCAGTAGCTACAATAGTAACATCTGTACCTTCATTTAGTAAAATTGCTTTTCCAATTATAAATGGTTCGTCAGCAGGCATAAAGTTAGGTACGACTGGTCTTCCAAATCTTAAATAAGCAGGTCCTTTGTGATCTGCAAGAGCAATTGTAGCTACTTTTGTTTGATTATAATCGCAAGTATTAATAACCGTCACTCCTGGCAACATTTTCATTAACCCAATATCTTCCAATATTTGATGTGTTGCGCCATCTTCACCAAGTGTTAAACCAGCGTGAGAAGCACAAATTTTTACATTTTTTTCTGAGTAAGCAACCGATTGACGAATTTGATCGTAAACTCTTCCTGTTGAAAAGTTAGCGAAAGTTCCTGTAAAAGGAATTTTTCCACCAATGGTTAATCCGGCAGCAATTCCAATCATGTTTGCTTCAGCAATTCCAATTTGGAAAAAACGTTCTGGATGATTTTTTTTAAAATCGTCAAATTTTAATGAACCAATTAAATCGGCACAAAGCGCAACAACGTTTTCGTTTTTTTGTCCAAGTTCAGTCATTCCGGCACCAAAGCCCGAACGTGTATCTTTACTTCCTGTATTTGTATATTTTTTCATTTAATTAAGATTAATCGTTTACAGTTACATTAACTGATTTGTCAATTTTTAATTTTGATTTTAATTTTAGTTTTAATTTTTTTCCTCTCCATTTTTTTGTAAAAATTTCAATAGGATATCCAAAATTCGATTCTTTGTACTCTGTTCTTGTAATTAAGCAATGTGTAAAATAATCAATTGCGAGAAGACTAAATTTAAAATCATTAGATTTTTCATAAATTATATAAGACTCACTAATTAACTTTTTTGATTTTTTTTTAATTTTAAAAAATTTTATTTCAAGCTTTAAATGATTCTCATCAATTAAGATTTCTTTACAAGAATATTCATAATCATTTTCAAAGTTTAGTTTTATAGAGTCTTGAGCTAAATATCTTAAATCATATAAATTTTCTACTAAAAAAGAAAACCACAAGTTTGAATTTGAAAGTCTTAAAGTCCCAATTGTAGGATTTGCCTCTTGATATTTGCCAATTAATGTATGTGTTGATTGAGTTGAATTTGATAATACAAAATATTCGTCACCAGACGCACTATCATGATAATTATAATAAGTGTCAAAATTATAATTTTGACCATTAACATAATTAAATGAAGCTGATACTAGAAATATTAAGATTATTTTTTTAAAATTCATTTTAGTAATCAACTAAAGTTGAAGTGTTTTGAGCTAATGCATTTGCTAATTGCTCATCGTTTGGTGCTTTTCCATGCCAAGCATGCGTATGCATCATAAAGTCAACTCCATTACCCATTTCTGTATGTAGTAAAACACAAACTGGTTTTCCTTTTCCAGTTCTTGATTTAGCATCATTCATTCCGGCTAAAATTGCGTCAATATTATTTCCTTCTTTAATTTCTAAAACGTCCCAATCAAATGCTTCAAATTTAGCTTTAAGACTTCCCATTGCTAAAACTTCATCAGTAGTTCCGTCAATTTGTTTTCCGTTAAGGTCAATAGTGGCAATAAGATTATCTACTTTTTTAGCAGATGCATACATAATTGCTTCCCAGTTTTGACCTTCTTGCAATTCTCCATCACCAAGAAGTGTATAAACTAAATTATTGTCATTGTTTAGTTTTTTTGCTTGAGCTGCTCCAATTGATACAGATAAACCTTGTCCTAATGAACCAGATGCCATTCTTATTCCTGGTAAGTGATCATGAGTTGTAGGGTGGCCTTGTAATCTTGAGTTAATTAACCTAAATGTTGCTAGTTCAGCAACAGGAAAATATCCTGCTCTTGCAAGTACGCTATAGAAAACAGGAGAAATATGCCCGTTTGATAAGAAGAATAAATCCTCATCAATTCCGTCCATGTTAAACCCTTCTTTTCTATCCATTAAATTATTGTACAAAGTAACTAGGAATTCAGTACAACCAAGTGATCCACCTGGGTGACCAGAATTTACAGCATGTACCATTCTAAGAATGTCTCTTCTAACTTGGAAAGTTAAATCTTGTAATTGTTGTGTGTTTGATTTCATTGAAATAAAATAGTTTACGCAAAAATACTTTTAAATTTTTCTTTCAACAAACCTTTTTTAAGGAAGTTATACTATTTTAATTAATAATTTGTTGATAAGGTAAATCATAAAACAATTTTAAAATTTTGTATGTTCTTATACGCAAGTTATCTAATTGATTTATATTTGCGCTTGTAAAAAACAGATATGAAGTTCGATTTAATAAAAAAAGACCCAAATAGTAAAGCAAGAGCAGCTACTTTAACAACTGATCACGGAACTATAGAAACGCCTATATTTATGCCAGTAGGAACTGTTGCTTCAGTTAAGGGAGTGCACCAAAGAGAGTTAAGAGATGAAATAAATCCTGACATTATTCTAGGAAACACTTATCATTTGTATTTAAGACCACAAACAAAGATATTAGAAGCTGCAGGCGGATTGCATAAATTTATGAATTGGGATCGAAACATTTTAACCGATTCTGGAGGTTATCAAGTTTATTCTTTGTCTTCTAATAGAAAAATTAAAGAAGAAGGAGTTAAATTTAAGAGTCATATTGATGGTTCTTATCATGTTTTTACACCTGAAAATGTAATGGAAATTCAACGTACAATTGGTGCCGATATTATTATGGCATTTGACGAATGTACGCCTTATCCATGCGATTATCGTTATGCGAAACGTTCAATGCATATGACGCACCGTTGGTTAGATAGATGTATTACACATTTAGATAAATTACCTTTTAAATATGGATATGAACAATCATTTTTTCCAATCGTTCAAGGAAGTACATATAAAGATTTAAGAGCGCAATCTGCTGAATATATTGCAAATGCTGGAGCTGTAGGAAATGCTATTGGAGGGCTTTCAGTAGGTGAGCCTGCAGAAGAAATGTATGCGATGACTGAAGTAGTTACAGCTATTTTACCTGAAGATAAGCCTCGTTATTTAATGGGAGTGGGTACTCCGATAAATATTTTGGAAAACATTGCCTTAGGAATTGATATGTTTGATTGCGTTATGCCAACTCGTAATGCAAGAAATGGAATGTTGTTTACAGCTCATGGTTCTATTAATATTAAAAATAAAAAATGGGAAGCTGATTTTTCTCCAGTTGATGAAATGGGTCATACTTGGGTTGATTTAGAATATTCAAAAGCGTATTTACGTCATTTATTTGTTGCAAATGAGTATCTTGGAAAACAAATTGCAACTATTCATAATTTAGGGTTTTATATGTGGTTAGTACGTGAAGCAAGACGTCAAATTATTGCTGGTACATTTAGAGAATGGAAAGATAAAATGGTGGTTCAAATGAATAATAAACTATAGTAAATTTATATTAGTTCATAAATAAATGAAAATAATAGATAAGTATATTTTAAAAAGATATTTAGGAACATTTTCTGTAATGTTGTTAATGTTTATTCCTATTGGAATAGTTATTGACGTGTCAGAAAAAGTAAACAAGATGATTGCGAATAAAGTTGCAATGTCTGATATATTAGTCTATTATGTTGATTTTACTATATATTTTGCTAATTTATTATTTCCAATATTTTTATTCTTATCCGTTATTTGGTTTACTTCAAAATTGGCAAACAATACAGAAGTAATTGCTATATTAAGTTCAGGAATCTCATTCAATAGATTTTTAAGACCCTTTTTTGTTGGAGCTGCTATAGTTTCTTTATTTGCTTTAATGATGGGGTTCTTTTTAGTTCCAGCAGCAAGTAAAGGTTTTAATGATTTTAGATATAAAAACTTAAAAGGAAATAATCAAACCCGTGAAACTTCAGATATATTTAGGCAAATTAATACTGATGAATATATTTATGTTAGTAACTATAATTATATGTCTCAAACGGGTTTTAACTTTGCTTTTGAGAAATTTAAAGACAATAAATTAGTCTATAAAATAAATTCAAACAGAATTAAATATGACGAAAAAACAAAAAAGTATATTCTATATAATTATGTAAAAAGAACTATTGGAGCTGCTAATGATATTATTGAGAGTTTAGACAAAACAAGCATGACTTTTGATTTTGAACCTGATGATTTAACTCCAGTTGTATATGTTGCAGAAACAATGTCTATAGGAGAATTATATAAGTTTATAGATAAAGAAAGAGAAAAAGGAAATGCAAATATCAGTACCTACTTAGTTGTTTTTTATAAAAAGTTTAGTTTACCTATATCTGCATTTATTTTAACGTTAATTGCAGTTGCAGTATCTTCTATGAAAAGAAGGGGAGGAATGGGAGTTAACTTGGCAATAGGAATTGTAATTGCCTTTACATTTATATTTTTTGATAAAGTTTTTGGAACAATGGCAGAAAAGTCTGCTTTACATCCATTTGTTGCTGTTTGGATTCCTAATTTTGTTTTTGGAATTTTAGCAATTTATCTTTTAAGAAATGCAAAACGATAATTTTAAAAGTTATGCTTTACTTCATCTAATTGTTTTTATTTGGGGTTTTACAGCTATTTTAGGAGCTTTAATTTCTTTAGACGCTTTGCCTTTAGTTTGGTGGAGAATGTCTTTAGCAGTTGTTTTTATCTTAATATATATTAGATTTAAAAAAATAAAAACAAAAATTCCAAGAAAAACAGTATTTGCATTTCTATTTGCTGGATTGGTAATTGCTTTACATTGGTTAACTTTTTTTAAAGCCATAAAAGTTTCTAATGTTTCAGTTACCTTAGCTTGCTTATCTACGGGAGCTTTTTTTACATCAATTTTAGAACCTTTATTGTTTGGAAAAAAAGTAGTTTGGTATGAAGTTTTATTTGGTTTAATCGTAGTAGGCGGATTATACATTATATTTAATGTAGAAGTTGACTATGTTTTAGGAATCGTTTTAGCGTTAACTTCGGCTTTCTTGTCTGCTCTTTTTACAGTTATTAATGCAAAATATACTAAAATATACATGCCTTCTGTAATTTCATTATACGAATTAGTAGGTGGAGTTGGTTTTTTAAGCATCTACTTGCTTTTTTCAGGCGGATTTACATCTGAATTTTTCTCACTTTCTATCGAAGATTTAGGTTGGTTAACATTATTAGCTTCCGTTTGTACGGCTTATGCCTTTATTGCTTCAGTAAAAGTGATGAAATATTTAAGCCCTTATACGGTTATGCTAACCATAAACTTAGAGCCAATTTACGGAATCATACTTGCGCTTTTAATTTTTAAAGATTCAGAACACATGAATCCAATGTTTTACGTAGGTGCCGCAATTATTTTATTAACAGTCATTTTAAATGGATTAATAAAAAAATATAAAAAACCAGAAACTAATTAATAATTCATGTAAGGTATATTCATTGAAAATTTTATCTTTGTCTTTACAAACGAAACTAAAAACAAACATTTCCTATGGAATATTTAGATTTTGAACTTCCTATTAAAGAGTTAGAAGATCAATTAGACAAATGTCAAATAATTGGTGAAGAATCTGATGTTGATGTTACTGCAACATGTAAACAAATAGAAAAAAAATTAAAAGAGACTAAGAAAAATATATATAAGAATCTTACTGCTTGGCAACGTGTACAATTGTCTAGACATCCTGACAGACCTTATACTTTAGATCATATTAACGCACTTTGTAAAGGTACTTTTTTAGAACTTTTTGGAGATAGAGGAGTTAAAGATGACAAAGCAATGGTTGGAGGTTTAGGTAAAATAAACGGACAATCTTATATGTTAATAGGTCAACAAAAAGGTTATAATACTAAAACAAGACAGTATCGAAATTTTGGTATGGCTAACCCAGAAGGTTATAGAAAAGCCCTTCGTTTAATGAGAATGGCTGAAAAGTTTGGTATTCCAGTTGTTACTTTAATTGATACTCCTGGAGCTTATCCAGGTTTAGAAGCTGAAGAAAGAGGTCAAGGAGAAGCAATTGCTCGAAATATTTTTGAGATGTTTCGTCTTCAAGTGCCAATAATTACTGTAATTGTTGGAGAAGGTGCTTCGGGTGGAGCACTAGGAATTGGTGTTGGAGATAAAGTTTTTATGCTAGAAAACACTTGGTATTCTGTTATTTCTCCAGAATCTTGTTCGTCAATTTTATGGAGAAGCTGGGAATTTAAAGAACAAGCAGCTGAAGCATTGAAATTGACTGCAATTGACATGAAAAAGCAAAATTTAATTGATGATATTATTCCTGAACCATTAGGAGGAGCTCATCATGATAGAGAAACTACATTTAAAACTGTTGAAGAATATATTACTAAAGCTTTTAACGAATTAAATAAATTATCAACAAAAGAATTAATAGCTAAAAGAATGGACAAATACAGTAATATGGGTGAGTTCAAAGAATAAGCTTGTATTTACACAAATAAAAGTCCGAAGCCTTACCGTTTCGGATTTTTTTTTGGTTATTAACAAAATAATTGAAGTTATCAACAGTTTTTTAACATATGAGTACTTACAATTTTACTCTTTTTTTTATTTAAAATAATTACCTTAGCAGAATGGAAAACATCAAAAACTTTAGTGCTTTTAAAGCAGATAAAGCGACTTTAATAAACCTTGAAAAAGGAAAGTTACCACCACAAGCAATAGACCTTGAGGAGGCTGTTTTAGGTGCAATGATGATTGATAAAAAAGGGGTAGATGAAGTAATTGATATTTTACAACCAGATGCATTTTATAAAGAAGCGCATAAACATATTTTTGAGGCCATTGTTACACTTTTCAACGATACGCAACCTATTGACTTATTAACGGTTTCAGCCCAATTAAAAAAAGAGGCTAAGCTAGATTTAGCTGGTGGAGATTTCTATCTTATTCAGTTAACGCAAAAAATATCATCTTCAGCACATATTGAATTTCACTCAAGAATTATTCTTCAAAAATTCATTCAAAGAAGTTTAATTAAAATTTCTAATGAAATTATTGAAGAGTCTTACGATGAAACTACAGATGTATTTGATTTGCTTGATAAAGCTGAATCAAAATTATATGAAGTAACACAAGGTAATATTAAACGTAGTTCTGAAACAGCTCAAAGTTTAGTAATTCAGGCTAAAAAGCGTATTGAAGAAATTGCAGGTAAAGAAGGTCTAAGTGGAATTCCAACAGGTTTTCATGATTTAGATAAACTAACTTCAGGTTGGCAACCGTCTGATTTAATTATTGTAGCTGCTCGTCCTGGTATGGGTAAAACAGCATTTACACTTTCTATGGCTAGAAATATGGCTATCGATTACGGAGCGCCTGTTGCATTTTTCTCTTTAGAGATGTCTTCAGTTCAGCTAATTACGCGTTTAATTTCTTCTGAAACAGGTTTGTCTTCTGAAAAATTGAGAACGGGTAAATTAGAAAAACATGAATGGGAGCAACTTTCAATAAAAGTAAAAGACTTAGAAAAAGCACCTTTATTTATTGATGATACACCTTCTTTATCAATTTTCGATTTACGTGCAAAAGCAAGACGTTTAGCTTCTCAACACGGTATAAAACTTATTGTTATTGATTATTTGCAATTAATGACGGCTGGTGGAAACAGTAAAGGTGGCGGAAATCGTGAGCAAGAAATTTCTACTATTTCTCGAAACTTAAAAGCATTAGCAAAAGAATTAGAAATTCCAGTTATAGCACTTTCACAACTTTCTCGTGCTGTAGAAACTCGTGGATCTAGTAAGAGACCATTGTTGTCTGATCTTCGTGAATCTGGAGCGATTGAGCAAGATGCCGATATTGTATCGTTTATATACCGTCCAGAATACTATAAAATTGATGAATGGGATGATGATGAACAGTCTCCAACTCAAGGTCAGGCTGAATTTATTGTTGCAAAGCATCGTAATGGTGGTTTAGATAATATTCGATTAAAATTCGTAGGAAATCTTGGTAAGTTTGATAACCTTGATACTTTTGGTAATACATTTGATGATTTACCTTCTAAAATGAACTTAGATGATTCAAACCCATTTATAACGCCAAATTTACCTTCTCCTAATGAAGCTTTTGGAAGTAATATGAATGATTTTGATGATGATTCTGATGTTCCGTTTTAAAATAATTTAAATTTGATACGATTAAAAAACCGCATTTTTTTTTACTAAAAATTAACCCCGTATTTATACCTGTTTTTTGCAATTAATTTTTTGGTTTAAGTTTTAAAGTATATTTTTATGTAAAATTTATACTTTTAACTAAACAAACTATTTTAAAATGGCAAAAAACACTATTACATTACAACAAGCTCAAGAATGGGCTGCTGCTTGGAGATCAAATCCTAATAATACAGTAAAAGCATTTTTAATTCCAAATGTAGATCTTACTCAACTTTTAGCCGAGGAAGGAGTTCAAGATGTTAGAGCTTATGTAGGAATTGATGGAAATAATGAACAGAAGCTTATGTTGGTTGGTGTAGATGATAATGGAAAC
This sequence comes from Flavobacteriaceae bacterium, assembly GCA_002862805.1. Lineage (GTDB taxonomy): Bacteria > Bacteroidota > Bacteroidia > Flavobacteriales > Flavobacteriaceae > Flavobacterium. The sequence continues at coordinate 12,812 of PKEA01000012.1, forward strand.
GATTTAATTAATGAAGCAAAAGGGCAATTTATTTACGATTTTACACAACCTTGTCCTGAAAAATGTGATATTAATAGTCCACTTTTTAATTTAAAATAACATTGTTCATTCTAGCATCATTTTTTAAATATTTTTCAGGTTTCGCAGGTTTAATTTTAGCTGTGAATATGTTAATGTTCTTCCTTTTTTTATTTAAAAAAGGAAGAGTATTTAAAATTTATGCAATTTATTTATTTGTTGTTTTAATTGGAGAAATTATTTCTAAAGTCATGATTTATAATGGCTTTGAAAACATAGTAATGTCTCACTATTATTTTATTTTCCAATTTTTGTTACTGAGTTTGTTTTATTTAGAGTTAATAAATGTAAATATTCAACGAAAAATAATACAAATTTCATTACTAATAATTCCTGTTTTTTTAGGAATACATTATTATTTACATCCAGAATTAATTTATAAATTTAATATAATTGAAGTTTTTATAACTTCATTCACTTTAATAATATATGCAACTTTTCATTTTTACAATATGTTAAGTTCAGATAAAAAATTCTATTTTATTAATTCAGGAATTTTGGTTTATTTATTAGGTAGTACAATTATTTTTCTTTCAGGAAATGTTTTAATTGTTAAAGATAATCCACTTAATCATTTCTTAAACGTAGTTCATATAAATATTACATTGTATCTTTTTTATTTATTGATGATTTTTATTGAAGGTTACAAAACTATTAAAGGTACAGCAAATAATACAATATGATATTTTTAGATATTTCCATATTAGATTTGTATAAAATTGTAATTTTTACTACTGTTTTTTCTATTGTTGTTGCTTTACTAATTATTTGGAACTTTAATTTTGTTAGAAAAAAATTGAACAAGTAAATTTATATTACAAATGGATAATCCTAATGAAATTTTAGAAATAAACAGACTAATTGTTAGTTTAGTACTTTCTTTTTTAATGGCAAGTATAATATTTATTGTTTTCTTTTATTTCTCCAGAAAGAAAATTATTAAACAGAAACTTGCTAAAAAAGATTTAGAAATAACTCATCAAAACGAAATGTTAAGAGCTGTAGTTTTTACTCAAGAAGAAGAACGAAAACGAATTGCTCAAGATTTGCATGATGATATTAGTTCAAAATTAAATGTTGTTTCTTTAAACAGTCATTTATTAACTACACCCAATTTGTCTTTTGAAGAGCAACAAGAAATTGTTGGAAATATCGTTCAACTAACAAGCAAAGCACTAGAAAACTCAAGAAGAATTGCACATGATTTATTACCTCCTGTTTTAGAAAAATTTGGTTTAAACTCTGGTATTCAAGAACTAGTTGCCGATTACAATAGTACTAAGGTTGCTAAAGTTAATTATGAGAATTTAGTTTCATTTGAGAATTTAGATTTTAACTCTCAATTGCATATCTTTAGAATTTTACAAGAATTACTAAATAATTCAATTAAACACGGTAAACCAACAGAAATTTCTATTAGCTTTAAAAAAGTAAAAACCCAAACTGAAATGATTTTTAAAGATAACGGTTTAGGATTTGATATGAAAAATGGTTCTTTTAAAAAAGGATTAGGTTTAAGAAATATAGAAAGTAGAGTTGATTTTATTAATGGAAGTATTAAGTGTAATTCTAGTATAGGAAATGGAATTACAGTAATAATTAACTATTAAGAATGACAGATAAAATAAAAATTATATTATCAGACGACGAAGAATTATTTAGAAAAGGTATTTTGTTTCTTTTACAAAGAGAGCCTAACTTTGAAATAATTTTTGAAGCTTCAAACGGTGAAGATCTAATTGAGTATTTAAATACTAGTAATAATTACCCAGATATTATTCTAATGGATTTAAAAATGCCATTACTAAATGGCGTTGAGGCTACTAAAATAATTCATAAAAAATTTCCAAATATTAAAACAATCGCATTAACAAGCTATAATACACAATCATTTATTGCTAATATGATTAATGTTGGAGCTTCGTCATATTTAGTTAAAAATGCTTCTCCTAAAGAAATGATTTTTACAATTAATGAGGTTTTTGATAAGGGCTTTTATTATAACGAAAATGTAATGAAGGTTATCCATCAAGATATAATTTCTTCTTCACAAAATACCAAAAGTAATTTAGATGAAGATTTTCTTACCAATAGAGAAAAAGAAGTTTTATCTTTAATTTGTAATCAGTTGAGTACTGCAGAGATTGCTGAAAAATTATTTATTAGTCCTAGAACTGTTGATGGACATAGAAATAACTTACTAATTAAGACCGAATCTAAAAATATGGCTGGATTAGTAGTTTTTGCAATTCAAAATAAAATTATTCAAATTAACGAAGATAGTATATAGAGTTATGATTTCCATAACTCTATAATCAGCAATAAGTATAAAACTATTGTTGATATTAAGAGAACTAAACCTATTTTTCTAACTACTTTCATGTCTTTTGACTCAAATAATTTGTTATAAATAGTATTCATAATTATTTATTTATATATACTTCAAATGTATTTTATAAAATCTGTTGTTTTATGCGTAGATTTTCTCAATTTTAAAAACAGGTATTTATACGGGTATAAAAAAATAGATATGAATAGCTATTCTTTGCAAGTATTATTTAAATCTGTATCTTCGATATTCATAAAAAAAACATGAAATCAAATAAAAGTTTTATATTTTATATTATCTTTTTATTTTATACAATAAAATGTAGTGCTTCCTTTGTTTTACTCCCTATGGAAGCAGATGGGCAACAGAATCACTTAAAAGCTTATGGGATAACCTATTGGGCTTTAGAAAAACAATACAAAGTAAGTTGGTTGTTAAATTATCGAGGCGGTTCTTTTCTTTTACCAGATACGGATGAAGTTAGAAAAGAATGTCAAATACGTGGAGTTACATTTGAAATATTTTCAGATAGTAAAATAAATGTAATTTTGGAAGAAATAAGCAGTCCTTCTCAAAATATGGAAACGGTTGTTTTAGAAAAAGCTCCCAAAATTGCGGTTTATACACCAAAAGGAAAGCAACCTTGGGATGATGCAGTTACTATGGTTTTAACTTATGCTGAAATTCCGTATACCGAAATTTATGACGAAGAAGTTTTATCAGATCAATTAATTTTATACGACTGGTTGCATTTACATCATGAAGATTTTACAGGTCAATATGGTAAATTTTTTGGAGCTTATAGAAATGCTCCATGGTATATTGAGCAAAAAAAAGATGCTGAAAATTTAGCTAAGAAGCTTGGTTATAATAAAGTTTCAGAAGAAAAACTTGCGGTTGCTTCAAAAATTAGAGATTACGTTATTGGTGGCGGATTTATGTTTGCTATGTGTTCTGCAACTGATAGTTTTGATATAGCTTTATCAGCAGAAGGAATTGACATTTGTGAACCAATGTTTGATGGCGATGATAGTGATGCAAACTATCAATCACTTATAGATTATAGAAATTCATTTGCTTTTAAAGATTTTAATTTGGAAAGAAATCCAATGGTTTATGAATTTTCTGATATTGATACTACAAATGATAGACAGAAAGGAATTATTAAAATGGAACAAGATTATTTTTCGTTGATGGATTTTTCTGCAAAATGGGACCCAATTCCTACCATGCTATGCCAAAACCACACGCAATTGGTAAAAGGATTTATGGGACAAACTACTGCCTTTGCTGCTGATAAAATAAAATCGAATGTTTTATTATTAGGTGAGAATAAAATAAACGGTGAAGCACGTTATATTCACGGAACCAAAGGAAAAGGAATGTTTACTTTTTATGGTGGTCACGATCCAGAAGATTATCAACATAGAGTAGGTGATGCTCCAACTGTTTTAGATTTACACCCAAACTCTCCAGGATATCGATTAATTTTGAATAATGTATTATTTCCTGCAGCTAGGAAAAAGAAATTGAAAACTTAAATGAAATCATATATACTTTTTTTTCTAGTTATATTCCAATGGTCGGTTGCCCAAAACGATTCTATTTTTAATATTGGCAAAAAACTAATTAATGAAAATAAACTTGAAGAGGCTATTACTTATTTTAATAAAAATCTAAAAACAACAAAAAATCAAGAGCAAAAAACTTATATTCTTTTAGGATTAGCCGATGCTTATAAACTTAAATTAAATTATAACTTATCTAATAACTATTATTTAAAGGCTTATTCAATAATTAAAACGCTGAATAATAAACAACTATATTTTTTATATCATGTTAAAATGGCAGAGTTTTATAGAAAAAGAACTTTGTTTAAGGAAGCAGTTAAAGAACTTAATAGTGCAGATAAATTACTGAATTTTAATAAAATTAGTGATAGAGATGTAGCTCAATTTTATAGTCGAAAAGCAGCTTTGTTTTCAGAATACTTCAGAATACCAGATTCAACTCTTTTTTATGCTAATAAAGCGCTTAAATTTTCTAAGAAAGCAAAATATAAAGACGGAGTTTTTTCTGCAACACTTGAAATATCGGGAGTTCTTGAAGAACTTAAAGAATATAAAAAAGCAATTAGGTATATTGAATACTTAATAGATTATTCCAACGAAAATAGACTTGTACAACAAAAAGTAGACGCTCAAATTAATTACACTCGGCTGTTAATTAAAGATAATCAATTGGAAAAAGCATTATCTGAATGTTTCATCGCTTTAGAGTTTGCCAAAAAAAACAATATATTTTTTGGTCAAATGATATTTACAGACAATATTAGAAATATTTACAAGGAATTAGGGAACATAGAAAAGGCTTACGAATTCTCTATAATAAGAACAGAATTAACAGAAAAATACTATAAATATGAACACGATAAGTTTTTATTTGAACTAGAAGAAAAATATAAACTTTCTGAAAAAGACAAACAAATAAAAATTAATAACCTAGAAATTAAAAACAAGAATAAAGAATTAATTACAACAAGAGCTAAGTTTTTACTTATTTCAGGTTTATTTGTTTTAGCAATTCTAGGCACACTATTAATTGCTTTTTTTTTAAACAAAACGAAGCAAAATAACAAAAAACTTCTGTTTTTATCTAAGCAAAATGAATTTTTAGTAAGTGAAACTAATCACAGGGTAAATAATAATTTGCAACTTATTTCTTTATTAATTGAAAATAGGATTAGAAAAAACAAAAGCGAGAGTGAAAAAACTGAATTTACTCGTTTACTATCAAAGGTAGAAGCTATTGCAGCATTACACAGACATTTATATGTAACAAATAATGTAAGTACAATTAATCTTCAGGAATATTTAATGGATATTAAAAACAACTTTGAAGAATTGACTTTAGAAGAAAGTATAAATTTAACAGCAACCATAGAAGAAGTTAAAATAGATTCTGATACTGCTTTATATTTGGGATTATTAATTACCGAACTATACATTAATTCTATAAAATATGCTTTTAATTCTCAACAAGAAAAAAACATTAGTTTTTCAGTAATTAAAAAAAACAACGTACTTGTTTTTACGTATGTCGATAATGGCGAAAACAGTAAAAATAAAATAATTAAACCTGTTCTTGCTGAACAATTATGTTTGCAACTAGAAGTAGAACCTACTATAAATACAGATAATGGGTTTCATTTTAGTTTTACCAAAAATCATTCACAAAATGCCTAAAATATTAATTGTAGAAGATCAAGTTTTAATAGCAAATCATATTAAAAATATTTTAAACGATAACGGTTTTTTTAATATTGAAATGGCTTTTAAAATTAATCAAGCCGTTGAAAAATTAAACTTATTTGATCCAGATATAGTTTTGTTAGATATTAATGTTGAAGGGAAAGATACAGGCATAAAATGGGCAGAAGAACACGTTAAAAAAGCAAAAATTATTTTCATTACGGGTCAAACTGAGTTAGAAACTTTACAAAAAGCACTTTCTATAAACCCTATTTCCTATTTATCAAAACCGGTAAAAAGTATCGATTTATTAGCAGCAGTTACTTTAGTAACTATTAATTTAAAACCTACTTATGTTGTGGTTAAAGATGGTTATAAAGATATTAAAGTAAAATTTGAAGATATATTTTATATAAAAAGTGATAAAAACTATATTGACATTCACATATTAAATAAGAAAATTAGTATTCGTTGTAGTTTAGATGATTTTATGGAAAAATTAGACTTAAAAATGTTCTGCAAAGTACATCGTTCTTACATTGTAAATATTAGCAAAATTACCGAAAAAAAAACCAGTTCAGTTGTTATCAATTCTTTTGAAATTCCCGTCTCTAGAAACCTTAATTTAAACTTATAACTTACATTCGTATACAAAGTTCTGCAGTTCGTACCAATTTTTAAGGTTGTATTACTTGATAATATATTTTTGTTTCACTATCTGTAAAATTATTTTTATGAAAACAAAAAAACTATTATCTTTTTTAACAATTGTCTTCTACTTAGGTATGTCCAATTGTTATTCACAACAATCTCCTACTTCATCTGGAGGAGATCTAATAGGTTCAAACGGATCTGTAGCTTACTCAGTTGGACAAATAGTGTACACTACCAATACAGGTTCAAATGGTTCTGTGAGTCAAGGAGTTCAACAACCTTATGAAATTTCTGAAGTATTAGCTTCTGAAGATTTTTCAGAATTAATAAATGACTTAATTGTTTATCCAAATCCTTCAACTGATGTGTTAACAATAAACATGTCTAATAGTAATGGATTAGAATTAGATTACGCAATTATAGATGTAACAGGTAAAGTTTTAAAATCTAAAAAAAATATTGAAAATGAAACAAGCATTGTTGTTTCAGACCTGCCTTCTGCCATCTATTTTTTACAAATTACAAACAAAAATAAAGAAGTTAAAACTTTTAAAATTATTAAAAAATAAAACAAAATAATTATGAAAAAAATATACACTTTAATTGCAATACTTATTGTTTCATTTAGTACTTATGCACAAACTCCAGAAAAAATGAGTTATCAAGCAGTAGTAAGAAATACGTCTAATGCTTTAGTCGTATCAACTGCAGTAGGTATGCAAATATCTATTTTGCAAGGTTCTTCAACAGGACCTGCGGTTTATGTAGAAACACAAACACCAACTACAAATGCTAATGGATTAGTAAGTATTGTAATTGGTAGTGGAACTGTAGTTTCGGGAACATTTAACACTATTAATTGGTCTACTGGGAATTATTTCATTAAAACTGAAGTAGATCCTACAGGAGGGGCAACTTATACTATTACAGGTACAAGTCAATTATTAAGTGTGCCTTACGCTTTGCAAGCAAAAAAGGTTGAAAATGTAACTACTATTTCAGGATCTATTAATGTTTCAGGCCCTGGAGTTTATCAGATAGTTTATGGAAATGGTTACAGAGGTATTGGCACAATGAGCTGTAGTATAGATCAAGTACCAAATGGAATTTGGAATTCAGGAGGAACAGTTGCTTTTAGTCAGAATAGTAATACACAAGATTATCTATTAAACGTGGTGGAATATCAATTATACTCTGGTGGTGCCATAGATGCAGTACTTCGTCCTTTAAATAATAATAATTATGATAATGTCGGGTCAAATATTGACGGTCGCGTTGAAGTAGAAGTGTTTAGTATTTCACAACCTTCAGTTCTAAGATGGTCACTAACTGTTTATCCTGCTAACTAAATATTTTATTTTTTAGTAAAAGACTACCTATTAGGGTAGTCTTTTTTATTTAAATAAGTTAGTTTGGAAATAAGAGAACAATTTAAAAATGTTCGTTTTTCATCATTCGTATATAAAGTTCTGCATTTCGTACCATTTTTTTAAAAGGTCTAGGCCTAAAAGGTATTTTTGTTTAATAATTACAAAAAACATTTTTTATGAAACAAAAACTTTACTTTTTAATGGTGACCCTTTTTATGGCAGTTACTTCTTTTTCGCAAACTTTAGATCAATCATGGGCTCCTGCTTCACCAGGAGGAGGAACTTTTTCGGCTAGTCCT
>PKEA01000068.1 GCA_002862805.1 Flavobacteriaceae bacterium
AATTTAATTACTATAGGAATTATGCTAGTAATTAAAAATTATATTGTTAAAGAAGATAAAATACATGCTAAAATTCAAGAAAATAAAACTAAAGAAAAGAAAGAAAGTAAATTTCAAAAGAAAATGCGCGAAATGATGGAACAAGCTGAAGCGCAAAAAGCAAAACAAAATAAGAAGTAATATTTCAAACCCTATCTGTTAAAGATGGGGTTTTGTTTTAATAAGTAGTCATGAGAGTATTAATTATAGGTTTTGGAAATATGGGACAAACATACGCGAGTAGCTTTACTAGCTCTGGTTTTGTTAGTCCAATAGATATTCTGGTTTTAAGCCGAAGCGAAGTCGAAAAAAAGAAGCGTTTTTCAATTGATAAAACAAATTTCTATACTTTACCATCTAAGCCCATTTTTGATGTTGATATTATTATTCTGGCGGTGAAACCTCAAGATTTTTCAGATTTAGCAATTACAATTAATCCATTTGTGTCAAAAGAACATATTGTTTTATCAGTTATGGCAGGTATTTCAATGCAATCTATTCAAGATAAATTAGGTGTAAATAAAGTGGTACGTTCAATGCCAAATATTCCAACTCAAATTGGACAAGGAATGACAGTTTTTTGTGCATCTACTGATATTGATAGAAAGGATTTGTTTATTGTTCAAAATCTTATCAATACAACAGGGAAATCTATTTATGTGGATAAAGAAGAAATGATAAACGCAGCAACTGCTATTTCAGGAAGCGGACCTGCGTATGTTTATTATTTCATGAATGCAATTGTACAATCAGCTATAGAATTAGGTTTTTCTCCTTCTGAGGCTGAGTTTTTAGTTGGTCAAACTTTTACCGGAGCAGTTCAATTGCAAAATAGAAGTAAGGAATCTCATCAGCAATGGATTGATAAAGTTTCATCAAGAGGAGGAACAACAGAAGCTGCTATTAAAGTTTTTAACGAATTCAATATTGCTAATAGTATTGAAATAGGAATTAATGCTGCAAACAAAAGAGCTATTGATTTAGGGAAATAAAAAAGAAGGTTCCAATTAAGGAACCTTCTTTTTTCATAGCTTTTTTTAAATTTATTATAATGTTGGTAACAAAACGTTATCCGTTACATGAATTACTCCATTTGCTGCTTGTATATCTACTGCAACAATATTTGTATCTCTTCCAGCTTCATCTGTTATTACTGTTCCAGCAATTGTAAATGTTCCAGTTTCAAATGTAGTAATTGGTGTTGTTGGAATACCTGATGATAATACATTAGCTCCAGCTACAACATGATAAGTTAGTACAGATGTAACTTGTGCTGATGTTAAGCTTGCTAATGTTCCTGGGTTTTGTGACTCAAAAGTTGTAAAAGCAGTATTAGAAGGAGCAAAAACTGTAAAAGGTGAACTTGATGTTCCATCTAATGTAGGTACTAAACCTTGTCCGTCTAATAAACCTACTAATGTTGTGAAGTTTGGATTTGCAGCTGCATGAGTAACTACAGTTGGTAATCCAATGACAGCATCAACTACATGTATTACACCATTTGATGCAGAAATGTCTGCAGCTGTAACACTTGAAACTCCATTTAAGCGAACTGAAATACCATTAACGGTTACGCCAGAATTTAAATTTACGTACATACTTAAAGTATTTGTAGTAGAAGCGCTCCCTTTTCCTAAAGTTTTTACATAACCTGTAGATAAATCTGTAGAATAATTAACACTTCCAATTACATGGTTTAATAGTATCTCTCTTAACACAGCTGTGGGAACTGCATCAAGGTTAGCAAAACCATTATCAGTTAAAAAAGTTGAAAAAGCATCATTTGTTGGTGCAAAAACAGTATATGTACCATCTTGGCTCAATGTTTGTACTAAATCAGCTTTGTCTAATGCAGCTACTAAAGAAGTAAACTCAGGATTACTTGATGCAATGGCCGCAATACTATTGTCTTGTGGTGTTGTGTCATCATCATTGTCTGAGCATGAAAACATCATCACACTTGTAGTGATGATTAAAGTTAATTTGATTAATTTTGTCATGTTTTTCATAGGTGTGTGTTTTTTGTTTAATAATATTTTAATTTTGTTAAACAAATATAAGCGCATTTTGTTTAACTATTTTTAAAAATAGTTAAACTTTAACCTTTTTTATAACTTGTTTAATAAATAAATAAAAAAATGTATATTTTAACTATAAATAATAAACGAATGTTAAATAAGTATTTCTTTTCTCTGATATTCCTTTTTAACTTGAGTATCTTTTTCGCTCAAGAAAAAATAAATCAATTTGATTCTAACGGAAAACGAGACGGACTTTGGAAAGGTACTTACGAAGAATCTAAGCGACCTAGATATCAAGGGGTTTTTAAAAATGGGAAAGAGGTTGGAATTTTCAAATATTTTGATGACACAAAAGCAGGAACAATGATTGCAATTAGAGATTTCTCTAAAGGAGACGGTAGTTGTTATACTATTTTTTATGATCAAAAAAATAACATTGTTAGTGAAGGAACTTTGGTGAACAAAATGCCTGAAAAGCTTTGGAAGTATTATCATTTTGAAAGTACCGAAATTATGTCTTTGGAGAATTATAAAAATGGTAAACTCGATGGAGTAAAAAAAGTATTTTATAAGAATAATGTTCTGGCAGAGCAATCAAATTATAAGGCAGGAGTATTAGATGGTGAATACATAAAAAATGCTGAAAATGGAAAGTTGATTGAAAAGTCAAGTTATAAAGATGGAGATTTACATGGAAATGCCCTTTTTTATGATGGAGAAGGAAACTTAATCTTAAAAGGTCAATATAAAAAAGGAATAAGAACAGGTATTTGGGAAACATATGAAAATGGAAAAGTAGTTGCTACTGAAAATGCTTCAAAACCAAATAGTAAAACCTTTAAGTATATTAAAAACGAGAAAGGACAAATGGTTCCTTCGGAAATGAAGAAAAAAAATTAAAGCATACAAGAAAAAAATGAAAAGAGTAGTAGTAGGACTTTCTGGAGGAGTAGATTCTAGCGTTGCAGCGTATTTATTACAAGAGCAAGGTTATGAAGTGATAGGCCTTTTTATGAAAAATTGGCACGATGATTCTGTTACAATTTCAAATGAATGTCCGTGGTTAGAAGATAGTAATGATGCTTTATTAGTCGCTGAAAAATTAGGAATTCCTTTTCAAACAGTTGATTTGTCAGAACAATATCAAGAAAAAATTGTCGACTATATGTTCAAAGAATATGAACAAGGTAGAACGCCAAACCCAGATGTTTTATGTAATAGAGAAATTAAGTTTGATGTTTTTATGAAAATTGCAGAATCACTTGGTGCTGATTATGTTGCAACAGGTCATTATTGCCGAAAAGGAACAACTTTAAATGAAGGAAGTGAAACTTTTCAGTTGCTTGCAGGTAAAGATGGAAATAAAGATCAATCGTATTTTCTTTGCCAATTATCACAACAACAACTATCGAAAGCATTATTTCCAATTGGCGAATTAACAAAGCCAGAAGTTAGAGAAATAGCAACAAAACTAGATTTAATAACTGCTGAAAAGAAAGATTCACAAGGACTTTGCTTTATTGGAAAAGTGCGTTTACCTGAATTTTTACAACAAAAATTACAACCTAAAGAAGGGGTCATAATTGATATTCCGGCGGAAGCTCCCGTTTATTTTGAAGAAAAACCTATTTTCAATTCTTTAGAAGAAGAGCTTCAATTTGAAGCAAAAAAAATAGACTATTTACAAGTATCGGGAAAAGTAATGGCAAAACATCAAGGGGCTCATTATTTTACAAAAGGGCAACGTAAAGGATTAAATGTTGGTGGAACAAAAGAAGGTCTTTATGTAATTGAAACCGATGTTGATAAGAATATTATTTATACGGGTCAAGGCCCAAAACATCCGGGTTTATTTAAAAATACACTTTTTATAAAAAATGAAGAAGTTCATTGGATTCGAGAAGATTTATCATTAAAAAATGGAGAATCTAGAGAAGTTATGGCGCGTATTCGTTATAGACAACCTTTACAAAAAGCAACTTTATACCAATTTGAAAACGGAATGTATGTACGTTTTATTGAACCACAATCTGCCATAACTGAAGGTCAATTTGTTGCATGGCAAGAAGGTGAAGAAGTTTTGGGAAGTGGTGTAATATCTTAAAAATAATTTATGAATTTTCTTTTTATCGTTCTAGGTTTATTGCTGTTAATTCTTGGTGGTAACTGGTTGCTAAAAGCAGCAGTTGGACTTTCATTGCGATTAAAAATTTCTAAAATTATTGTAGGACTTACCGTTGTTTCTTTTGCAACATCTGCTCCTGAAATGATTGTGAGTATACAAGCTGCACTTTCTGGTTTCCCAGACATTGCCATTGGTAACGTAGTAGGTTCTAATATTGGTAATATAGGATTAGTTTTAGGAACAATTTTGCTTATTAATGCAGTTCAAGTAGACAATAGTTTTTACGCTACCGATTGGCCTGTTAAAATGTTTGCTTCCACTTTATTGTTTGTTTTCTTAGTTATTGACGGTACTTTAAGTAGGGTAGAAGGTATCATTTTTATTGTAGTATTGGTCTCTTTTTTAATATTTTTAATAAGAAAAAATAAAACTACTCAAATTAATATTGAAGAAAATAAAGAAGAATTAATGTCAATAATAAAAATTGGTTTCTTTTTAACTTTAGGAGGTTTTGCTTTATGGGCAGGTTCAGAATTATTGGTGAAAGGAGCAGTAAATTTGGCTGAAAGTTTAGGTGTTAGTAAAAGAATAATTGCCATCACAGTAGTTTCAATTGGAACAAGCGTACCAGAATTAGCCTCTTCAATTATTGCAAGTATTAAAAAAGAAAATGAAATTTCAGTTGGTAACATTATTGGGTCAAATATTTTTAATATTTTGAGTGTGTTAGGAGTTACTGCAATCATAAAACCTATTGAACATGTAGATGTTAGAATCATACAACAAGATATTTATTGGATGTTAGGTTTTTCTTTTTTTCTTTTACCAATGGTACTTTTGCCAAAAAGAGGAAATTTAAGTTTTAAAGAAGGAATTTTACTTCTAGTTTCTTATAGTATATTCCTGTATTTCACAATTATGTAATAAATAGTTTTTTAAATTTCATATATTTGGGTTACCAATATCTAAAAAATGAAAATAAAACTACTTATATTCTTTTTATTTACTTCAATTACAATTTCTGCACAAATTGAAGATGCTTGGGTATATTTCAATGATAAACCAAGTTCAGCTTATTATTTGTCTAATCCTTTAGAAATGCTTTCACAAAGAGCTTTGGATAGAAGAACAACTCAAGGAATTGCATTAGATGTAATTGATGTTCCTGTTGAACAAACTTTTATTGATCAAATAACTGCCGCTACTGGAATTACCGTTATGGCAAAATCAAAATGGTTAAATGCTTTGCATATAAGAGGAACTCAAGTTAATATTCAAGCATTAACCTCTTTAGGTTTTGTAGATTATATTGATTTTGCAGATCATTCATTAAACCCTGGAGGAAAACTTTCAAGTACAAATAAAATTTCAAACGTTAATAAGCAACTAGAATTAGCGACAACATTTAATTACGGAAATTCAGCAAATCAAATTCAAATGTTAAACGGACATTTGTTGCATCAATCAAATTATACAGGTCAAGGTAAAATTGTAGCTATTTTAGATGCTGGTTTTCCAGGTGTTAATACGGCTTCCTCTTTTCAAAGATTAAGAGATAATAATTTAATTTTAGGAGGTTATAATTTCCCAGATAGAAATACTAATATTTATTCTCGAAATTCGCACGGAACAAATGTGCTTTCCACTATTGGCGGTTATGTAGATGGTCAATTGGTTGGAACAGCACCTGATTCAGAATTTTATTTATTTATTACTGAAGATGTTAATTCAGAAAATCCTGTTGAAGAATCATATTGGGTTGAAGCTGCTGAAATGGCTGATAGTTTAGGCGTAGATGTTATTAACTCATCTTTAGGGTATTCATCTTATGATAATTCTAATTACAGTTACGATTATTCTCAAAGAACTGGTTTAGTTGGTTTTGCATCGCGCGGTGCAGATGTTGCCTATACAAGAGGAATGATTTGTGTAATAAGTGCGGGTAATGATGGAAGTGGTTCTGAACCTCATATTTCTATTCCAGCAGATGCTATTAATGTTTTAACAATTGGCGCGGTTACAAATACCGAAGCTTATGCAAGTTTTAGTTCAATTGGACCTTCCTTTGACGGAAGAATTAAACCCGATGTTTGTGCTAAAGGTCAAAGTGCAACAGTAAGTAATACCGTGGGAACTGTAACTACATCTAACGGAACTTCTTTTTCAAGCCCCATTATGGCAGGAATGGTAGCTACGTTTTGGTCAGCTGTACCTAATATGACCAATGCACAAGTAATGGATTTCATTAAACAATCTGCAGATCAATATAATGCTCCAGACCAATTTAAAGGTTACGGAGTTCCAGATTTTCAATTGGCATTAAACAATGCACTTTCTGCTCAAAGTTTTCAGTCAAACGGACTTTTGGTTTACCCAAATCCGTCAAATGAATTCTTGTTTTTGAAATCTACAAACAATACTTTAAACGGAACATTCGTTTTGTATAACAATTTAGGTCAACGCGTTTTTCAAACTGAAATTAACCAAAATGATCAAAAAATAATAGTTTCAAGTCTTACTTCAGGAGTTTATTTGTATGAATTTATTTCTAATAATAGTATCTTGCGAGGGAAATTAATGAAGCAATAAAATGAATTCAATTACTCAATTATTTAATATAAAATATCCAATTGTTCAAGGTGGAATGATATGGAATTCAGGATATAAATTAGCAAGTGCAGTTAGTAATGCCGGCGGACTTGGCTTAATTGGTGCTGGTTCCATGTATCCAGAAGTACTTAGAGAACACATTCAAAAATGTAAAAAAGCTACTGATAAACCCTTTGGGGTTAATGTTCCAATGTTATATCCTAACATTGAAGAAATTATGCAAATTTTGGTAGAAGAAGGTGTGAAGATTGTTTTTACTTCTGCAGGTAACCCAAAAACATGGACACCTTTCTTAAAAGAAAACGGAATTACTGTTGTTCATGTGGTGAGCAGTACAAAATTTGCTTTAAAAGCACAAGATGCTGGAGTTGACGCAATTGTTGCCGAAGGTTTTGAAGCTGGTGGTCATAACGGTAGAGATGAAACTACAACACTAACTTTAATTCCTATGGTTAGAGAAGAAATAACAATTCCTTTAATTGCTGCTGGTGGTATTGCAACAGGAAGAGGTATGTTAGCCGCAATGACATTAGGAGCAGACGGTGTTCAAATGGGAAGTCGTTTTGCTGCTTCAACCGAATCTAGCGCTCATGATAATTTCAAGAAAACAATAGTTGAAGTAAATGAAGGTGATACAATGCTTACTTTGAAAGAGTTAGCGCCTGTTCGTTTAATTAAAAATAAATTCTTTAACGAAGTTCAAGAGTTATATGCAAAATGCCCATCACCTGATGATTTAAAAGAATTATTAGGAAAAAGAAGAGCAAAGCGTGGAATGTTTGAAGGAGATTTAGAAGATGGTGAATTAGAAATTGGTCAAATTGCAGGATTAATTCATGATATTTTACCGGTGGAAATAATTGTCAATAACGTTATTACCGAATTTAATCAAGCTAAAGCAGAAATGACTAAATTTGAATTTTAAAATAAGAAGATGAAAAGTATTAAATATTTGTTTTTAGTTTTGTTTTTATCATTGAGTGTTGCTCAAGCACAACAATATCGATTTAAAACGACTGGTTTTATGGTTTCCGAAAAAACAAAATTTGGAGAATGGAGCGTTTGGTCAAAATTCCAAAAATCAGAAATGGTTGTTGTTTTAGACGCTGATAAAGACAGAATTGTTGTGTATTCTGAAGTACTTCAGCTATTCAATATCATAAAATATTACGATCAGAAAGAAACTAAAGAAGGAAATGTGGTTTCGTTTTTGTGTATTGATAATTCAGGAATAGAATGTGATGTGTCTATTTTCACTAGAAAAGATAAAAATAATTTAAAGCAATTATACGTTTATTATGATGATAGAGTAGTTGTTTATAACATGAATTTAATGAGTGACAAACCAAAGGATAGTAAAAAGAAAAAGAAAGGAGCTAAATAGCTCTTTTTTTATTTTTAATAAGTACTTGTTTTAAGTCTAAAGTGATATTTTTGTATTTTAAATTAAAGAAATGAAAAAGTTAGTTGTATTCTTTTTGTTAGCAGGAATTTTAAACGGTTTTGCCCAACAAAAACCAAAATTAGTCATTGGTATTGTGGTTGATCAAATGAAAACAGAATATTTATATCGTTTTTATGATGATTTCTCAGAAAATGGATTCAAAAGATTAATGACAAACGGTTATACTTTTCAAAATACTCACTATAACTACATGCCTACTTATACAGGTCCAGGGCATGCATCAATTTACTCAGGAACAACTCCTTCAGTTCATGGAATTGTAGGTAACGAATGGTTTAATAGAAGTTCACAAACTGAAATGTATTGTACAGATGATGCAAATGTTGTTACAATTGGTGACGGTACTGAAAGTGAAGGTAAAATGTCGCCTAAAAACTTACAAAGCACAACTATTACCGATGAATTGAAATTGGCGACCAACTTTAAAAGTAAAGTTATAGGAATTAGTTTAAAAGACAGAGGTGCAATTTTACCAGCAGGTCATTTTGCAGATTGGGCTTTTTGGTATTCTAAAACAGGTGCGTTTATTTCGAGTACTTATTATGGACAAGAATTACCAACTTGGGTTACCACTTTCAATAACGAAAAAAATTATTTACCTTATTTAGAAAAAGATTGGACTTTATTGAAAGATAAAAGCATTTATAATGAAAGTTTAAATGATAATAATCCTTATGAAGGAAAACTGTATCAAAAAACACCTTTTTTTCCATATAGTTTGAAAGGTATGTACGAGAGTAATGATGCAGGAGTATTAAGAGCAACCCCTTTTGGAAACAATTTAATAGTTGATTTTGCTAAAAAAGCAATCGAAAAAGAAGGTTTAGGAAAAGATAATACCACCGATTTTTTAACCATGAGCTTTTCTTCAACTGATTATATTGGTCATATTCTTGGGCCAAGATCAATTGAATTGCAAGATACTTATTTGCGTTTAGACGAATCTATAGCGGATTTTTTAAATTATTTAGACAAAACAGTTGGGAAAGATAATTACTTGTTATTCTTAACGGCAGATCATGCAGGTGCTGAAAATGTAACGTATTTAAAAGATAATAAATATGATGTTACGAATATAAATACTTATTCATTCAGAAAAGAGTTAAGCGATTTTTCAGTAAAGACTTTTGGTGTTGATGTAGTGAAGAACTATTCCAATTTTAATTTGTTTTTTGATAGAGATTCTATGGCTAAGAAGAGTTTGAAATTAGAAACAGTTAAGGAAACTTTCAAAACATTTTTATATACTCAAAAATTCATAAAACGTGTTTATACTGAAGAAGAGGTATTGGCTTCATCTGGAGCTGATTTCTATTTGAATTTCATTGCGAAAGGATATGACCCAGTTCAAAACGGAGATATAGTTATTTTAGAAAAACCGGGTTATATTGAATATTCGGCAACAGGAACTTCTCACGGAACACCTTATACTTATGATACTCATGTGCCGCTAATTTTTTACGGTAACGGAATTAAAAAAGGGGAGTCTTTTGATAAAAAAGACATTACACAAATTGCTCCAACTTTATCTCAGCTTTTAAAAATTACATATCCAAACGGAACGGAAGCAATATTACTTGAAGAGATTTTGAAAAAATAAATAAAAAAGCCCTTAAAATAATTTTTAAGGGCTTTTTCTAACTAAAAACTAAACGGGGATTTCGGCATTATTTGTAATATCTATTTCAACTTGATTTCGTAATATATCTTCAAATGTCTCTCTTTGTCTAATTAAATGTGCTTCATTATTTATCCAAAGTACTTCAGCGGGTTTTACTCTAGAATTATAATTAGATGCCATAGAGTAGCAATAGGCTCCGGCGTTTCTAAAGCAAAGAACATCTCCTTCGTGAATTTCGTTTATTCTTCTATTGGTTGCAAATGTATCGGTTTCACATATGTAACCTACAACCGTATAAAAACGCTCTTTTCCTTTTGGGTTTGAAATGTTGTCAATATGATGTTGTGCTCCATATAACATAGGACGAATCAAATGATTAAACCCTGAATTAATTCCTGCAAAAACAGTTGAAGTAGTTTGCTTAACCACATTTACATTAGCTAAAAATACTCCAGCTTCACTTACTAAGAATTTTCCAGGTTCAAATGCTAAAGTAAGTGATCTTCCATATTCTTTTTCAAAATTTAAGAAACGCTTGGTTAATTTTTTTCCAAATTCTTCTACATTAGTTTCAATGTCGCCTTTTTTATATGGAACCTTAAAACCACTTCCAAAGTCAATAAAATCAAGATTTTTAAAGTTTTTTGCAGTTTCAAACAAAATTTCCGCTGCGTATAAAAACACATCAACATCTAAAATATCAGAACCCGTATGCATATGAATTCCGTTTATATGCATTTTGGTATTTTCAACTATTCTCAATAAATGAGGCATTTGATGAATTGATATTCCAAATTTACTATCAATATGCCCCACAGAAAT
Organism: Flavobacteriaceae bacterium; assembly: GCA_002862805.1. GTDB lineage: Bacteria > Bacteroidota > Bacteroidia > Flavobacteriales > Flavobacteriaceae > Flavobacterium. The sequence continues at coordinate 10,704 of PKEA01000068.1, forward strand.
ATTGGCATTACCGCCAGCCATAACGTGTGGATTTATTCTAATACAAACTGGAATGTTGGGATTGTTTGTTCCAAATTGTTCTAAAATAGAAAGATTATCAATGTTTATTTGAACACCTAGTTTTGCAACTTGTTCAATTTCTTGAAGAGAAACTCCATTGGGTGTAAAAATTATTTCATGCGGTTCAAAACCTGCATGTAAACCTAATTTCACTTCTTCAATAGAAACAGTATCTAACCCTGATCCAAGTTTTTTTAATATTTTTAAAATAGAAATATTAGAAAGAGCTTTTACCGCATAATACACTTTAAACTTTTCTACTTTATTAAACGCTTTAGACAATCTATTGTATTGACTTTCTATTTTCTCTCCATCATATATATATAATGGACTACCAAATTCCTTTACTATTTGGTTTAATATTTCATTATTCATTACTATTATTTTTTGCCAAAAATAGATTTTAAATTACTAGTATTCAAAAATAATAACAATTAACATAATATTACAACAAAATGTTATAATTGTAACATTTTTATTTTGTTGTTTTTAACTATTAGTTTAATCTTAAAATTCTTGTTTTAAATAAAATTAAAATTGTTAGCCTAATAGAAATTAGTTTGTTATTTTTGTGACACTTTTTAATAAAGATAAACGTATTACAATTATGAATTTACACGAATATCAAGGTAAGGAAATATTAGCAAGTCATGGTGTACGCATTCAACGTGGTTACGTTGCTAACAATGCTGAAGAAGCTGTTGCTAAAGCAAAACAATTAACTGCAGAAACTGGTACAGGTTGGCATGTTATAAAAGCTCAAATCCACGCTGGTGGTAGAGGTAAAGGAGGAGGAGTTAAATTAGCTAAAAATTTAGATCAAGTTGCTGAAATTGCAGGTCAAATTATTGGTATGGATTTAATTACACCACAAACACCTCCTCAAGGTAAAAGAGTTCACAAAGTATTAGTTGCTGAAGATGTTTACTATCCAGGAGAAACTGAAACTTCAGAATTTTATATGTCTGTTCTATTAAATAGAGCTACAGCAAAAAATATGATTATGTATTCTACTGAAGGTGGAATGGATATTGAAGAAGTTGCAGAGCATACTCCACATTTAATTTTTACAGAAGAAATAGATCCAGCTGTTGGTTTACAAGGTTTTCAAGCAAGAAGAATAGCTTTTAACTTAGGGCTTTCTGGAAATGCGTTTAAAGAAATGACAAAGTTTGTAGCTGCTTTATACAATGCTTACATTGCTGCTGACGCTTCAATGTTTGAAATTAACCCAGTTTTAAAAACATCAGATAATAAAATAATGGCTGTTGATGCTAAAGTTAATATAGATGATAATGCTCTATATAGACAAGCTGCAATTGCTGACATGAGAGATATTAGAGAAGAGAACCCTATTGAAGTAGAAGCTAAAGAAGTTGGTTTGAACTATGTAGATTTAGACGGAACTGTAGGATGTATGGTTAACGGTGCAGGTCTTGCAATGGCAACTATGGATTTAATTAAGTATGCAGGTTTTGAACCGGCAAATTTCTTAGACGTAGGTGGAACTGCAGATGCTAAACGTGTTGAAACTGCTTTTCGTATTATCTTAAAAGATCCAAACGTAAAAGCAATTTTGATTAACATTTTTGGTGGTATCGTTAGATGTGACCGTGTTGCTCAAGGAGTTGTAGATGCTTATAAAAATATGGGAGATGCTATTAAAGTGCCTATTATTGTACGTTTACAAGGAACAAATGCTGAAATTGCAAAAGAATTAATTGATAATTCTGGAATGCCAATTTTATCAGCTGTTCAATTCCAAGAAGCTGCAGATCAAGTTAAAGCTGCATTATCTTAATAAAAGATAATTCTAAATAAATTTAAAAACTCTTAAGATTTTTCTTAAGAGTTTTTTTATGGTTTAATTTTTTTCAAAAAAAAAGCCCTGTTCAGAAACAGAGCTTGATTTTGTAAGATTTTGTAGTATATGTATTAGATAACTTTTACGTTTACTGCATTTAAACCTTTTTTACCTTCTTGTAAGTCAAATTCAACTTCATCACCTTCACGGATTTCATCAATAGTTCCAGAGATGTGTACGAAATGTTCTTTGTTTGTTCCTTCTTCAATAATGAAACCAAAACCTTTTGATTCATTAAAGAATTTTACTGTACCTTTGTTCATTTTAATAATTTATTGTAATTTCAACAAATGTAGTGTTTATTATTTAATTTGCTATTTTTTTAATGTTTTTTTTAAAAAAAAGTTTAAATATTTTTTTGACTTTTGATTTTTTTTAATTAAGATTTTTGCTCTTTATTAAAGTAAACTAAGTAATAATACATTTGTTTTTCCTCATCCCAACCTTTTTCAACAAATTTTTCTGCACTATCAGAATTTACAAAATCTAACTTAATTTGAACATTAGTATCTAATGTAATTACATTTTTTATTTTCTTTCTAATATCAGAAACAGCATTATTTGCAATTGGAAAATTGGTAACATCTTCAATACTGTATTTTTCACCTTTGTCTACTTTGTAATTTTTAAATTCAGGGATAAACTCTGGATTTTCCATTACTTCGTTTAAAAAATTTGTTTCTTCAAAAGCATCATTTTTTGCAAAATGATTAATAGCTCTGTTCATGAATAAAACTTCTTGCTGTTTGTCTTCGGCAGGTAAAACTACATCTTTAGCAAAGTCTTGGCAAAATTTTAAATACTTCTTAGTCATGAAATTTTCATCCTGAAAAGCATCTACAGATAAGAAGTGTTCTAACCAATAACGTGCATCATAACGATTGCTATCTACTGTCAAAATTTTATAACCTTCTTCTTTTTTGTAATTAAAAATAATACAACCTTTATCTAATTTGTTTAAATTGATACCTTGTTGTAAAATCATTTCTAAATTAGACTCTTTTTCTTCAAACTGTAAAAAATCGGTTTGAATTTCACTTTTAAAAACGCCAATGGCATCTACAACATTATTGTCGATAGAAACATTTGTAAAATAAGTTACATATACTTCACCATTTTTAATGTGCGGATGATTTGATTGCTCAAATAAATGTTTGGTTATTTTTTTAGATACATTATGAATTTCGCTTGGGTTATTAAAAACTTCTGTGGCAAAATTATACATATCATTGTATTCTAAATCTACATCATGTGCAAATTGATAATAATTTTCTTCTTTATCTCTAAATGGTTTAAAGAAATATTCCTTTAAAAGTGGCATTATTTCGTCATTTAAACCATAAGGTTGTTCAGACAAGAATAAAGCTTCATTTCTACTTTTATTTCCAACTCTATGAATAGAAAGGTTTTCTATGTGGGTATTAAATAAGTTTATCATTTTTTTTAAAAAGTTTATGTGTTTATAAGGTTAAAAGTTTAAATGGTTTTGTGTTTTAAAGTATCAATCGCTTTTAAACTAATAACCAATAACCTTTTAAACGATATTTTAATTCCAGTTTTCTTCAAATCCGTAGTCTTCAAAACTATCGTCTCCTTCAAACATATCTAAATCTTCATCATTTTCATCAAAATCTCCTTCTTCAGCTTCAAACTTTTTATCTGGTGCTTCTTCTGGTAATTCTCCGTGAGAAAATAATAAAGTTGGATACGATTCACCTTGTTCCTTTTCTTCAATAGCTGCTAATTCTACTAAGAATGTCCACATATTAAAGAAATCATAAACGTAAATTATCTTAGATTGGTATTTGTCTAAATTATCTTCAAGTATAAAATTATTCATAATACGCATTTCTCCAGGAACATCACCAGTGTCGAATAAAGGAATTTCATCTTCTTGATTCCATTCATCATCACAAGTATAAAATGAAGCCATTTCTGAGCCATCAAATCCAAAGGCATTCACAATTGTATTATGTAAATCTTCTAAAGTTGCTTCCTTTTCTATAGCAATATCTCTAAAAATATCTTCTTTCGCATCAAGTATAACTCTAAATTTATATATCATTTTTTTGAAATTTTAGGAACAGCAAAAGTAATTATTAATTATGAGTTATAAATTATGAATTGCACATTTTTAAAAAATATTCAATTCATCCTCTTTTTTCGACAGTTGGGTAAATGAAAATTTAGTTTACTATTGATTAGTTGCACTTTTGAATCATCAAATAACAATAAAAGTTTATTATTATGACAAAAATCATCACATTTTTAGTATTCTTTGTAGCATCGGTTGTATTTGCTCAAGGAAGTTTTGAAAAAGAAATGGAAGACGCATTAACGACTTGGAAAAGCGGTAATCCAAAAGAAGCTGTTGTAAAGTTGGAACGTATTGCTTCTGTAGAACAAGAAAACATTTTACCAAATTATTACATTTCGTTAATAAACACATTAGCTGCTTTTGAAACAAAAGACAGAAATGAAATGAAATTATTGATTGAGAAAGCTCAACTTGCTCAAGATAAAATAAATAATTTGTTACCAGATGATCCAGAAGTTTTGGTTCTTCAAGCAATGATTCATACCGCTTGGATTGTTTATGATCCTATGGCAAATGGCAGAGAATTTTCTTCAGTCGTTTTAAATATCTACAAAATGGCAGAAGGAATTGCTCCAAATAACCCGAGAGTTGTTTCACAAAAAGCACAATTTGAAATTGGTATGGCGCAATATTTTGGGAGTGATACAAAACCAATGTGCGAACAAATAGCTAAATCCATTGAACTTTTTGCTAACTTTAAGCCAGAAACACCTTTTCACCCAACTTGGGGTTTAGATAGAGCAGAAATGGCTTTGCAAAATTGTAAATAATTATGAATAAAATAAGAAGAGAAATACTAAAAGCAGTAATTATAGGAATTATAATTTTTATTGCGTTACAATTGATAAATTTGGTTGTGAACCAAAAGTTGCCAACTTTAGCCGCTTTAAAATGGAATTTCATTTTTACTTTAATGTATAGTTTTGTTTTGTATTTCTCAAATGCGGTTATCTTTATTCAATTAGATAAACATTTCGAAAAAAACAGATTTCATTTAAAACGATTAGTAATTGGTTTTTTAGCTTCTTTTCTTATTTCTGGATTGGCTATTTTCTTTCTTCGAATTGTTGAAGATGTGGTTTTTGAAAATAAAACATTTTCAGAGTTTTTAAAAAATGAAAATCCATCTAATTATATTGTAGCATTAGTAATAACGGTTATTGTTTCTTTGTTTATTCATTTGATTTATTTCTACAAAACTTATCAAGAGAACAGAGTAAAACAAGAAAAAATAATAGCAGGAAATGCTTCAGCACAATTTGAAAGTTTGAAAAATCAACTCGATCCACATTTTCTATTTAACAGTTTAAATGTATTAAGTTCATTAATTGAGGAAAATCCTGAAAATGCACAAAAGTTTACGACTTCATTGTCTAAAATTTACAGATATGTTTTAGAACAACGCGATAAAGAATTGGTTTCGGTTGCTGAAGAATTAAAGTTTGCAAAAACATATATGAATCTTTTAAAAATGCGATTTGAAAACAGTATCACATTTGAGTTGCCAGAAAGTTTCGAGAATGAAGAAGCAAAAGTTGTTCCGTTAGCATTACAATTGTTACTAGAAAATGCTATAAAACATAATGTAGTAAGCGAGCAAAAGCCATTACATATTAAAATTTCAATTGAAGAAAACCAGCTTGTAGTTGAAAATAATTTACAAAAGAAGGAAACATTACAAACAAGAAAAGGCGTAGGGCTTCAAAATATTGTTGACCGATACGCAATAATATCAACAAGAAAAGTAGCTATTGAAGAAACAAATGAGTTCTTTAAAATTAAGTTGCCAATTCTTACCAAACAAATATCTATTATGGAAAATACAAATATATATTCAGAAAACATGGCTTATGTTAGAGCTAAAGAAAGAGTAGAAAAATTAAAAGGATTTTATGGAAATTTAATATCATATTGTTTAGTCATTCCGGTATTAATAATTATAAACCTAAATACATCAAGTTTTCAATGGTTTTGGTTTCCAATGTTAGGATGGGGAATGGGATTGTCTTTTCACGCTTTGGAAACATTTGGATATGGAAAATCTTGGGAAGAAAAGAAAATTCAAGAAATATTACAAAAAGAAGATAAAGAAAAATCAAAATGGAAATAATTATGAATACAAATAATGATTTTGAACGTTATCAAAAGGTAAAAAAGCAAGTACAAGATTTAAAAGGGTTTTATAGACATTTACTGATTTATGTAATAATAATGGCTGTAATAATTTTCATTAACCTTAAATATACACCAGAAGTTTTATGGTTTTTTTGGACACTTTTTGGTTGGGGAATTGGTTTGTTTTTCCATGCAATGAAAGTGTTTAATTTCTTTCCTTTTTTTGATAAAGAATGGGAAGATAAAAAGATTAAAGAGTTTATGGAAGAAGAAAAGTTGAATAAAAATAAATTTAAATAAGATGAGTATAGTAGATAGAATACAAAGAAGAATGGAAAGAAGAGAAAATAATGATTTCAATCCATTAAATCATGATGAGATTAAATATCATGAAGCTTTAAAAAGAGTAAAACGTATTAAAGGTTTTTACACACATGCATTAATTTACTTGGTAGTAAATATTATGATAGTTATTATTAATATTCAAAATTTAGAAGCTGGAGAAAGTTATTTTCAATGGCATAATTTTATAACTTTATTCTTTTGGGGAATTGGTTTGCTATCACACGGTTTAAGTGTTTTTTTACCAACGATGATTTTAGGTAAGAATTGGGAAGAAAGAAAGATTAAAGAGCTTATGGAAAAAGAGAAGAATAGTAAATGGGAATAGTTTTAATTTCAAAACTATCATTTATAAATTAATCATTATCAATTTAGTAAAATGAAGATCATAATCATAGAAGACGAGAAACCAGCAGCGAGATTATTACAACGAAAATTAGAAAAGTTGGGCTATACGATTCAAACTTTATTACATTCTGTTGAAGAATCAATTAATTGGTTTGAAAATAATTCACATCCTGATTTAATTTTTTTAGATATTCAACTTTCCGATGGTTTATCATTTGAAATATTTGATAAAATTGAAATTAAAAGCCCAATTATCTTCACAACAGCTTATGATGAATATGCTCTACGCGCTTTTAAATTAAACAGTATTGATTATTTACTAAAGCCAATTGATGAAGACGAATTAGAAACTGCAATTTCAAAATTTCAAAATCAATTTCAAACAAGCTCAGTTGCCAATTTAGATTTTGATGCCATTAAAAGAATGTTGATTAATCCAGTTCAGAAAGAATATAAAAATCGTTTTTCGGTTAAAATTAGAAATCAAATAAAAGTAATTACTATTGATGAAGTAGAATGTTTTTATAGCGAAAACAAAGGAACATACTTGCACACAAATGATAACAGAGATTATCTTTTAGATTGTAGCTTGGAACAATTAGAAACCGAACTAAATCCAGATTCATTTTATAGAATTAGTAGAAAATTCATCATTCCATTGCAATCTATTAAAGAAATTCAAGTGCATACAAATTCTCGTTTAAAAATAATTTTACCTACTTATAAAGAAGATGAAGTAATAGTTGCAAGAGAAAAAGTTTCCGATTTTAAAAACTGGATTGGTTAATTAGTAATATATTTTTTTTCTAATTCCGATTAATAGAATTATTAAAATAGAATAATAAATTAAAAAAGGAACAATCAAATCAATCAAACCAATTGATAACATTACCGCGATGATTAATAATTGAAAACCTAATCCGTAAAGAGATAAAATGGTCATAAACCAATTTGGGAAGGTTTTTACTTTATATGCATTTGGATCTAATGCATGAATTATTTTATCAAATCCACCATAAACAATAGTGTAAATTTTAAATAAAATAGTTACTGATTTCTGACTTTCTCCGGGTAAAGCTTTAGGAGTTTTGTATTCAAAAACCTTACTTGTTGTATCTCCACCAATAGATTTGTTCCTTAAAATTACATAGTAATAATTGTATAAAGTTCCTTGAAGTTGAATGCAAAAAAAAGCAAGTAACATCATCCAAAAAGAAGAGTTTGTTACCTTCCAAATTGCTAGTAATAAAAAGAAATTTAAAAAAATGTCAAAAATACTATCTAAATAGCGCCCAGAGTAAGATGGTGTTTTTTTTAATCGGGCTAATTCTCCATCGGCAGCATCAATTCCAGATTTTAAAAGAATAAAAAAAGCAGCTAAGAAATAGTATTGATTTAGTATACAATAAACAGCAATTAAGCCTGAAACTCCAAACAATAAAGTAACGTGAATAGGAGTGAAGTTGGTATTTTTTAATATATTGGATAAAAACCGACCAAAACCTCTTCCATAATCTGATAAGTCTAAAAACTTATCTTTTTTATTTAATTTTGACATTCTATTTTAATCAAAATTATGCGACAATATAGTCTGTTGTAATTTATTTACTCAATCTATGTAAAGTAAAAATCATTGCACTTAATAAGACAAAAGCAACTAATTGGTGCGCTAGTCCTAACCAAAGCGGAACATGAAATAATAATGTAAAAACGCCTAATGCAAATTGAATTAAAACAATAATTAATAATGAATAAATTCCTTTTTGCTGTAGAGTGTTTAGTGAATGCTTTCTGCTTTTAAAATATAATAAAAACATCATAGCAACTACAACATAAGCAAATGTTCTATGTACAAATTGAACGCCGCTTTTACCTTCAGTAAAATTTTTTAATAAAGAAGACTGCTCAATAAAAACACTATCGTGAATGAATTGACTGTCACTCATTAAAGGCCAATGATTATGAACTAAACCAGCGTTTAAACCCGCCACAAATCCACCGTAAATAATTTGAATTAATAAGATTACCAATGCAACTCTAGCAATTGATCTAAGTGAAGTAATCACTTTATTTTTTGTAGGATATATTAAATCTAAAGCAACCCAGAGCGTGTAGGCAAAAGTAATGAAAGCAAAAGTTAGATGAAGTGATAATCTAAAATGACTTACATCTGGATTATCAATTAGGCCGCTTTTTACCATGAACCAACCCAAAAATCCTTGAAATCCACCCATTAATAATAAAACAACACATTTTTTTATGGTTTCAGTATCTAATCTTTTTTTAATTAGGAAATATACAAACGGAATTATAAATACCATTCCAATAATTCGACCTATAAAACGATGGAACCATTCCCAAAAGTAAATGAATTTGTAGTCAGATAAAGTAAAGTCATTATGAATATTAATTTTTTGGTATTCCGGAAATTTCTTGTATTCTTCAAATGCATCAACCCATTTGTCTTCTGTTAAAGGAGGAAATGTATCGGTTACCAAATGCCAATCGGTCATTGATAAACCCGAATTTGTAAGCCTAGTTATTCCACCAACCATTACCATTATAAATAGTAAAACACACCCGGATAATAACCAAATTATAACTGACTTGTTATTTTTCATTGTTCTTTTTTACAAAAGTAATTCTATTAATAATAACTTTTAATCTAACAATTGTTAAATGAAAAGTTAAACTCTTTTTAGCCCCATTTTTTCAGCTCTTTTTAAAACAAAATCGTAAGCTGCTTCATATTCGTTAGCTATTTCTCCTTCTAAAATTGCTTCTTTTACCGCTTCTTTTAAAATTCCAATTTCTCGCGAAGGTTTTAAGTTAAAAAGTTCCATAATTTCTTCTCCAGTAATGGGCGGTTGAAAATTTCTTACTGAATCTTTTTCTTCTACTTCCACAATTTTTTGCCTTACAATGTCAAAATTATTATGGTATTTTTTAAATTTATGTGGATTCTTCGTAGTAATATCAGCTTCACAAAGTGTCATTAAATTTTCAACATCTTCACCGGCATCAAAAACCAAACGTCTAACAGCAGAATCAGTTACAATATCTTCTGCCAAAACAATTGGTCGAG
>PKEA01000004.1 GCA_002862805.1 Flavobacteriaceae bacterium
ATACTTACCTGTTTCTTCCTGTGCTTTATTTGAATTAATACTATCTTGAACATAGCGAACGATTAATTCGACATCTAATTCAGCTATTAATTTATCACGAAAAGTTATCGTTTCTGGAAAATTATGACCGGTATCGATATGCATAAAAGCAAACGGAATCTTAGCCGGATAAAAGGCTTTTTGCGCTAATCTTGCTACTGTAATGGAATCTTTTCCACCAGAAAACAACAAGACTGGTTTTTGAAATTGGGCTGCGACTTCTCTTAAAATATAAATACTTTCGTTTTCTAATTCCTCTAAATGATTTCTCATTTCTTTCATTTGTTATTAATTATTTTTATCTTGATGAATGTGTAAGCCACATTCTTTTTTACCATTTTCCCACCACCATCTACCAGCTCTAAAATCTTCTCCTTCTTCAAGAGCACGAGTACAAGGTGCACAACCTATACTTAGGTAGCCTTTTTTGTACAAACTGTTTATTGGGATATTATGTTGGGCAACCAATTCTTCTACTTCTTCTAAAGAGAATTTCAATAAAGGATTGAATTTCATCAATTGGTTGTCTTCATCCCATTCTAAAAACTGCATGGTTTCTCTATTTTGCGATTGTTCTGCACGTAAACCAGTAATCCATAAATTAGCACCTGCAATAGCTTTTTTTAAGGGTTTAACTTTTCTTACGAAACAACAACTCTTTCTACTTTCAATACTGTCATAAAAACCATTGACTCCGTCTTTTGAAACATAGTCTTGAATATCAAGTTCATTAGGATAATAGACATGAATTGTTTTTTGTTTGTATTTATCTTGTGTTTTTTGGAAGACTTCGTAGGTTTCATTGAATTGTCTTCCTGTATCTAATGTAAAAATAGAAACCTCATTTTCGAATTGGTCTAAAAAATGATGAATTAATTGGTCTTCAATACCAAATGAAGTTGAAAAAACATGTTTCCCTTCAATGGTATTAGCAACATATTGTAAACTTTCTGCTAAGTTGAGCGTTGCTATTTTATTGTTATACTCTTCTAAAAGTGATTTTATTTTGTCCATCTTGCCCAAATTCTTTCATGAAAAAAATACAATATCATTTTTGTAAAAACTTCAAAACTGCCAATTGAAAAGGCAATTTTAAAACTTCCAGTCATTATATAAGAAATAATTGTAGTATCAATAGTACCTACAATTCTCCAAGTAACCGCTTTTAACGCAGATACTTTGACTTCTTTATGTTTTTCTAAAGGTTTTTTAGATCTTATTAAATCGAGTATCATTTCAACTATTCTATTTTTTTTCAAATATACTATTAGTCTATCGAATAAGTAGACTAATTTGGTAAAAAAAATCAAAAAGTTATTAAATCGTATAATGTTTTCTTTTCTAAAACACTCAATGCATTATCTCTAACTTGAATCATTAACTTATTTAAGCCACACGTTTCTTCGCTAGGACAATCATCGCATTTCTCATAAAAATTTAAACTTACGCAAGGTAACATAGCTATTGGCCCGTCTAAAAACCTAATAATTGTTGCAACAGAAATTTCTTTTGGGTTTTTCATTAAGTAGTAACCACCACCTTTCCCTTTTTTAGAACCTACCAAACCAATTTTCTTTAAATCTAACAAAATAGCCTCTAAAAATTTTTTAGAAATATTTTCTTTTTCAGAAATTTCAGAAATTAGAACAGGCATTAAATTATCTTGCTTTGCAATATAAATTAACGCCTTTATTCCATATTTTGTTTTTTTTGACAACATCGATTATGCTTTTGGCAAGAAAACTTCAGCCATCATACAACGAGCGCTTCCGCCACCACAAAGCTCAATAGTATCTAAACTTGCATAAATAATTTTACAATGTTTTTCTATTTTAGTAATTTGCTCTTTTGTTAAACATTGGTAAGCAGCGTTACTCATAACTAAGAACAACTCGTCATTTGCACCGCGCACTTGCAACATATTTCCGGCAAAATTATTTACTTGTTCTTCCGAAATTAAAATTACTTCTTTACCACTATTTTTTAAACGCTTTAAAACATTTTTTTGTTCTGCTTTAACATCAATACAATCTGCACAAACAACAGCAAAAGTTTCCGCTAAGCACATCATTACATTAGTATGGTAAATATGTTTTCTTTCGCCATTTGGTAACGTTTGAAAAGCTTCAAAAATTACTGGATCGTAATGAAAATCTTCACAAAACTCAATAAAAAGTTCTTCATCTGCTCTTGGAGACAAGGCGCAGTAAGCAATTTCATTTTCCCTGTCTAACATGATACTTCCCGTACCTTCTAAAAATAAATTATCTTCTTCAGCAGAAGTATAATCAACAATGTTCTCAATTTTGAATCCTTTTTCTTCCAAAAGATCTAAAATTTCTTCACGTCTTTCTAATCTTCTGTTTTCTGCAAACATAGGATAAAGAGCAACATCTCCATTTTCATGAAAAGAAACCCAATTGTTAGGAAAAATACTGTCAGGAGTGTCTGGCTTAAGAGTATCATCAACCACAATAACGTTCACTCCTGCAGCTTTTAATTTCACCACATAATTATCAAATTCTTCTTGTGCTTTTGCATTTACAGTTGCAGGTAAAAGTCCATCTAAAACTTTTTGATAGTAATTGTTTACAGCTGTTTGTTCGTTCATACGGAAAGCAACCGGACGAATCATTAATATTGTATTTGTAGTTTGATTCATTTTTTATTTTGTTGAATATTATTCTCTAATTAATGGCAATGTTGAGCATCTCAACAATCCCTCTTGTTTTGCAATTTCAGCATAAGGAATTTCCTCTACAGTAAATCCTTGTTCTCTTAACCACGTATTTAATCTTGTAAAATTCTTTTCAGAAACGACAACATCTGGAGCAATAGAAAAGACATTTGAATTCATTCCGTACATTTCATCTCTTGTAATATGAAATAAATTTTCTTTTCCAAAAAGATTTACTAAGTACATATAATCAGCTTCTTCACGAAAGCCACTTTTATAAATAATTCCTTTATCTTTTCCTACAGGTTGAAAACAACAATCTAAATGTAACGCATTATCTTTTGCTTCAATTTTTGATTTTACTAGATCAAATTCTTTTACAATTTTATGAGGAAATAAATTTTTAATATAATTTACACCTTCCATATTTGTTCTTGCAGTAATATAATCTTTGTAATCTGAACCTTTATAAGTTCCAATAAAAATATGATCATTCCAAACCATTACATCACCACCTTCAATATGAACTTCTTCTGGTGGACGAACTACTTTTTTGGGATCAATTTGATCAATTACATATTGAATAGCATCTAATTCTCGTTCTCTATCAGGCAAAATATTTGCTTTAATAAAAGTATCATCAATTACAAAACCAATATCTCTTGTAAAAATTTGATTGTAATTTTCAATAATTTCTGGCCTAAAGACTTTTACATCATATTTTTGAAACACTTTATTAAAAGCTTCCATTTCATTTACCATATCTTTTTCTACAGGATAAGTTCCTGCTAGAATATGTTCTAATGATTTTGGATCATAAGCTTCTTCTACTGTTGGAGTTGGTCCGTTACTTATTGCAGTTCCTAAAACCACTGCTTTTAATCGTGATGACTCGTTTTTTACATTTAATTGTAACATAAATTGGCTTTTTTAGCTTTTACATTGTTATTCCATAACATAGTATGGCAAAGATAGGAAAAGGAATTAAATAGTATGCTTCACTTTTTCTAAATATTGTGTATAAAAAAATCCCGATTTATCGGGATTTTTTTATACAATAATTTAAAAATTATCTTTTTTCAACTGGGACGAATGCTCTTAAATTTTCCCCCATATATACTTGTCTTGGACGACCTATAGGTTCTTTATTTAATCTCATTTCTTTCCATTGAGCGATCCAACCTGGTAAACGTCCTATTGCAAATAAAACGGTATACATTTCAACAGGAATTCCCATTGCTCTATATATAATTCCAGAATAGAAATCTACATTTGGGTATAAACTTCTAGCTTTGAAGTACTCGTCTTCTAAAGCTACTTTTTCTAATTTTTTAGCAATATCTAATAATGGATCATCAACACCCATAGCAGTTAAAACATCATCAGCTGCTTTTTTAATTATTGTTGCTCTTGGATCGAAGTTTTTATAAACTCTGTGTCCGAATCCCATTAAACGGAATGGATCTTCTTTATCTTTTGCTTTTAAAACGTATTTATCAACATCTCCACCATTATCGTGAATTTCTTGTAACATTTCTAAAACTGCCTGATTAGCCCCACCGTGTAACGGTCCCCATAATGCAGAAACACCTGCAGAAATAGAAGCAAATAAACCTGCATGAGAAGAACCAACAATTCTAACTGTAGATGTTGAACAATTTTGTTCATGATCAGCATGAAGAATAAATAATTTATCTAAAGCTGCAACTACTTTGTTATCCATTTTGTATGGCTCAGTAGGAATTTCAAACATTAAACGCATAAAATTTTCTACATATCCCTTAGTATTATCATAATAGTTTAAAGGATAACCCATTCTTCTTCTATATGTCCAAGTTGCAATAACCATAAATTTCCCCATAGTTTTGCAAACTGCATCATATAATTCTTTTTCATTATCAACATTCACTGGTTTTGGGTTAAATGCTGTTAATGCACTTGTTAAAGAAGACAAAACACCCATAGGATGAGCTGTTTTAGGAAAACCCTCTAAAATAGTTTTCATTTCTTCGTTAACTAAAGTGTATTTTCTTATGTCATTTTCAAATTGCTCTAACTGTTTAGCAGTTGGCAATTGACCAAAAACTAATAAATAAGAAACTTCTAAAAAATTTGATTTATCAGCCAATTCTTCAATTGAATAACCTCTATAACGTAAGATTCCTTCTTCACCATCTAAAAAAGTAATTTCACTATTACAAGAACCTGTATTTTTGTACCCTGGATCAATTGTAATTGCACCTGTTGCTCCACGCAACTTTTCTATATCGATAGCTACTTCATTTTCAGTCCCAACATAAACAGGGAACTCATACTTTTTGCCATCTAGCTCTAATATTGCAGTTTTTGACATATTTACTAAATGTATTTTATAATTTTACGAACATTGCGAATTTAACGAATAAAAATTTAATTTTAAAGTTATTTTAAATAATTTATCGTTAATTTTTAAATAAAAAAAACCTACTAATAACTTAACATTAGCAGGTTTTTTTATTTTTTTGTAAAAAGTTATTTTTTTACCTTAAAAGCATTTGATCCCGGGAAATATGCAACCTCTCCTAATTCTTCTTCAATTCTTAATAATTGATTGTATTTTGACATTCTATCTGAACGAGAAGCCGAACCTGTTTTAATTTGTCCACAGTTTAAAGCAACTGCTAAATCAGCGATTGTATAATCTTCTGTTTCACCAGAACGATGAGACATTACTGATGTATAACCCGCATTATGTGCCATATTAACAGCAGCAATTGTTTCGGTTAAAGTACCTATTTGATTTACTTTAATTAAAATTGAATTAGCTATTCCTTTATCAATTCCTTTTGATAATCTCTCTACATTAGTTACAAATAAATCATCTCCAACTAATTGTACTTTTTCTCCAACTAAATCTGTTAAAATCTTCCAACCTTCCCAGTCGTTTTCATCCATTCCATCTTCAATTGAGATAATTGGATATTTATTTGTCAATTCTGCCAAATATTCTGCTTGCTCTTGAGAAGTTCTAATTTTTCCGGTTTTACCTTCAAATTTAGAGTAATCATATTTTCCATTCACATAAAATTCAGCCGAAGCACAATCTAAAGCAATCATGATGTCTTCTCCAAAAGCGTAACCTGCGTTTTCAACTGCTAATTTAATAGAGTCTAATGCATCTTCAGTCCCTCCTGATAAATTTGGTGCAAATCCACCTTCATCACCTACTGCAGTAGATAAATTTCTATCGTGTAAAACTTTCTTTAAATTATGAAAAACTTCTGTTCCCATTTGCATTGCATGCGTAAAGTTTTTTGCTTTTACAGGCATGATCATAAATTCTTGAAAAGCAATTGGCGCATCTGAATGTGAGCCACCGTTTATGATATTCATCATTGGAACCGGTAAAGTATTAGCGGAAACTCCACCAACATATCTATACAAAGGCATTCCTAATTCATTAGCTGCTGCTTTCGCAACCGCTAAAGAAACACCTAAAATTGCATTTGCTCCTAATTTAGATTTATTTGGAGTTCCATCTAAATCAATCATAATTTTATCGATAGCATTTTGTTCAAAAACTGAAGTTCCAAGTAATTCATTAGCAATAGTAATGTTTACATTTTCGATTGCTTTACGAACACCTTTACCCATAAATTCTTTGCCACCATCTCTTAATTCAACAGCTTCATGCTCTCCTGTTGAAGCTCCACTTGGGACAGCCGCTCTACCTAAAGTTCCATTATCTGTAATTACATCAACTTCAATTGTTGGATTACCTCTAGAATCAAGAATTTGTCTTGCATGAATTTTAATAATAATACTCATCTTGTATATTTTATTTTTTTAACGAATTGATATTTTCTATAAATTGATCAAACAAATAAGTTGAATCGTGAGGTCCCGGACTTGCTTCAGGATGATATTGTACTGAGAAACAGTTTTTAGATTTAGAATGCATTCCAGCAACAGTATTGTCATTTAAATGCAAATGCGTAATTTCTAAATCAGGATGCGCTTCTAATTCTTCTTTATTTACAGCAAAACCGTGATTTTGAGAAGTAATTTCACCTTTACCAGTAATTAAATTTTTCACAGGATGATTGATACCCCTATGTCCATTGAACATTTTGTAAGTTGAAATGCCATTTGCTAAAGCAATAACTTGATGCCCTAAACAAATACCAAATAGTGGATTATTTTCACTCATAATTTCTCTAGCAACTTGTTGCGCACTTATAAGAGGCTCTGGATCACCAGGACCATTAGATAAAAAATAACCATCAGGAGAAAACGATTTCATATCTTCATAAGAAGCATTGAAAGGAAAAACCTTAATATAGCAATCTCTTGAAGCTAAGTTTCTTAAAATATTCGTTTTAATTCCTAAGTCGAGAGCAGAAATTTTGTATTTTGAATTTTCATTTCCATAAAAATAAGGCTCTTTAGTAGAAACTTTAGAAGCTAATTCTAGGCCTTTCATATCAGGCATAGAATCAAACTCTTTCATTAACTCTTCAGCAGGAGTTCCATCTGTACAAATAATAGCATTCATTGCGCCATTATCTCTAATATAACTCACTAATGCTCTAGTATCAACATCAGAAATTACTATTAATTTTTCTTTTTCTAAATAATCATACAAACTTTGCTCTGCATTTTCTCTAGAATAATTGAAACTAAAATTTTTACATACAAGACCAGATATTTTTACCGAATTTGACTCAACCTCTTCTTGGTTAGTGCCATAATTTCCAATATGAGCATTAGTTGTAACCATAATTTGACCAAAGTAAGAAGGATCAGTAAAAATCTCTTGATAGCCTGTAGTTCCAGTATTAAAAGCAACTTCTCCAAAAGTCTTTCCTTCTATACCAATTGATTTACCATAAAAGACAGTACCGTCTTTTAATAGCAATAAAGCTTGTGAGCGATTAATGTATTTCATTGTGTGTTGTTGTTGTTGATTATGCAAATTTAAATTAAAAATTGAAAAAAAGGTATATAAAAAAAGGATAAACAATGTTTATCCTTTTTTTAAGCTATTTAGAAAAATAAAATTTAAATATTTTTACTACATCATCCTCGTTAGAGTAAGACAACTTTTCATCTGAAACAAAAGCTTTAATTTCTTTTTCTTTATCGCTGAAAATTTTTAAAATAAATTTTTTCTTCAACTTAAGAGTTTCCAAAGATGTACCATTTAAATATAAATATTCTTCTTTAGTCTTATAAAAACTAGGCGAAGTTACCTGAGTTAATGGGTTAAGAACACCATCAACAACAGAAACATCAAATTTTTTAAAAAAATTATAATTCCCATCAACATTTAAAACTTGTAACAACTCGCCATTAAATAATTTATAAGTTTTGGAATTGTAATAAACAAAGTTTAAGTCATTTTTATTAAACTGAAAAACAGAATCTCTTGAAAATTTAGTTTCTAACTCTTTAGTCTTTATGTTATAATTTAAATTATCTAAAGTGAATCTACTACCACTTTTAGATTGCATCACAAAGCTTCCACTCCAAGCAGGAAACAAATATACTGAACCTTCAATTTGAGACTTTACTGGTTTAGAAACAATCCAAGCACCATTCATTTTAACTTCATCATTAATACCTGAAGTAGCTGAAGAATTATTAAAATCAAATTGATTATCGCTTTGCGCAAATAATGAAGAAGAAACAAGTAAGAATAAAATAATATATTTCATAAAATATTTTTTTGTAAGCAAATGTAATAAAAAAGAGACATATTTTACAATATGTCTCTTTTTTTATAAAAACTTTAAGATTATTCTGGAGCATTTGTGTTTTCAGAAGCATCAGTAGTTGGAGCTTCAGCAACATCTGCTTTTTTCTTACCACGACGAGTAGTTTTCTTAACTTCTTTTTTACCAGCAGTATAAATGGTATTGAAATCTACCAATTCGATCATTGCCATATCCGCATTATCTCCTAAACGATTTCCTAATTTAATAATACGTGTATATCCTCCTGGACGATCAGCAACTTTAGCAGCTACTTCTCTGAATAATTCAGTAACAGCATATTTATCTCTTAATTTAGAGAATACGATACGTCTGTTATGAGTAGTATCATCTTTTGATTTTGTAACAAGAGGCTCAAAAAACACTTTTAAAGCTTTTGCCTTAGCAACAGTTGTATTAATACGCTTGTGTTCTATTAACGAACAAGCCATATTAGCTAACATAGCTTTTCTGTGACTTGATTGTCTACTTAAATGGTTGAATTTTTTTCCGTGTCTCATGACTAACTATTTAACCTTCATCTTGCTGCAATCCACTATGGAGAGCAAAATATGAAGAATTTATTCTTTATCTAATTTATATTTGCTTAAATCCATTCCAAAAGAAAGATTTTTAGCCGCAACTAATTCATCAAGTTCTGTAAGAGACTTTTTACCAAAGTTTCTGAACTTCATTAAATCATTCTTATTGAAAGAAACTAAGTCTCCTAATGTATCAACTTCTGCCGCTTTTAAGCAATTTAAAGCTCTAACAGACAAGTCCATATCAACTAATTTAGTTTTCAATAATTGTCTCATATGTAAAGACTCTTCATCATATGATTCTGTTTGAGCAATTTCATCAGCCTCAAGTGTAATTCTTTCATCAGAAAACAACATAAAGTGGTGAATCAACGTTTTAGCTGCTTCAGTTAAAGCATCCTTAGGATTAATAGAACCATCAGTTTGGATTTCGAAAACTAATTTTTCATAATCGGTTTTTTGTTCCACACGAAAGTTTTCAATTGAATACTTTACATTTTTTACTGGAGTGTAAATTGAGTCAGTATAAATTGTACCAATGGGTGCGTTCGCTTTTTTGTTTTCTTCAGCAGGAACATAACCTCTACCTTTTTCGATAGAAAGTTCCATGTTGATAGTTGTTTTGCTATCTAAATTACAAATAACTAAATCAGGGTTTAAAATTTGAAAACCAGAAATAAATTTTTGGAAATCACCTGCAGTTATTTGCTCCTTATTTGTTAAAGAAATAGAAACAGACTCATTATCAATATCTTCAATTTGTCTTTTAAAACGAACTTGTTTAAGATTTAATATAATTTCTGTAACATCTTCTACAACACCTGAAATAGTAGAGAATTCATGTTCAACTCCTTCCATTCTAACAGATGTAATAGCGTATCCTTCTAAAGAAGAAAGCAAAACTCTTCTTAATGCATTACCAACTGTCAATCCGTAACCAGGTTCTAAAGGTCTAAATTCGAATTTACCTTCAAAATCGGTTGAATCGATCATGATAACTTTATCGGGCTTTTGAAAATTAAATAATGCCATATAATTCGACTAATGTCAGATTTTATTTGTTATACAACTCAACGATTAGTTGCTCTTTAATGTTTTCAGGAATTTGTAATCTTTGAGGAACAGCAACATAAGTACCTTCCATTGTATCATTATTCCAAGTAATCCATTCATAAACTTGTGAAGCACTTGCTAAAGAATTTGCAATTGTTTCTAAAGATTTAGATTTTGCTCTAACAGCAACTTTATCTCCTGCTTTTAAGTGATATGAAGGAACATTTACTAATTCTCCATTAACTGTAATATGTCTGTGAGAAACGATTTGACGAGCAGCTCTACGAGAAGGAGCAACACCCATTCTATATACAACGTTATCTAAACGAGATTCACATAATTGAAGTAAAATTTCACCTGTAACACCAGAAGCTGCAGCAGCTTTTTTGTATAAGTTTCTGAATTGCTTTTCTAAAATACCATAAGTATATTTAGCTTTTTGCTTTTCCATTAACTGAACAGCGTACTCAGATTTTTTACCTCTTCTTTTAGCCATTCCATGTTGGCCAGGTGGGTAATTTCTTTTTTCGAAAGCTTTATCTTCTCCGAATATTGCTTCGCCAAATTTACGAGCAATTTTTGTTTTTGGACCAGTATATCTTGCCATTTCAATTTTTTTAAGATAGAGATTATGAATTCAGGTCAAATCCTTCGATAATCGTAATTCTATCTAGTTTATACTAAATTATTTTTTTTAAGAGTGCAAATATATAATAAATATATTTGATATTAAACTCTTCTTCTCTTTGGAGGTCTACACCCATTATGAGGCATAGGAGTAACATCGATAATTTCTGTAACTTCGATACCACTATTGTGGATAGAACGAATAGCAGATTCTCTACCGTTACCAGGACCTTTAACGTAAACTTTTACTTTTTTAAGTCCAGCTTCAAGAGCTACTTTTGAACAATCTTCAGATGCTAACTGTGCTGCATATGGAGTGTTCTTTTTAGAACCTCTGAAACCCATTTTACCAGCTGAAGACCAAGAAATAACTTCACCTTTCTTGTTTGTTAAAGAAATAATGATATTATTAAAAGTAGCACTAACATGAGCTTCTCCAGTAGATTCAACGATAACTTTACGTTTTTTTGCTGTTGCTTTAGCCATACTTACTTATTATTTAGTTGCTTTTTTCTTATTAGCAACAGTTTTTCTTTTACCTTTTCTAGTTCTAGAGTTATTCTTAGTTCTTTGACCTCTTAACGGAAGTCCAGCTCTATGACGAATACCTCTTTGACATCCAATATCCATTAAACGTTTAATGTTTAATTGAATTTCTGAACGTAATTCTCCTTCAATTTTGAAAAATGAAACAGCCTCACGGATGGCGCTAATTTCATCATCGTTCCAATCTTGAACTTTTTTATCTTCACTAACACTAGCTTTAGCTAAAATATCTTTAGCTCTACTAGCACCTATACCAAATATATAGGTTAATGCGATAACTCCTCTTTTTTGTTTAGGTATATCTACCCCTGCAATTCTAGCCATAATTATCCTTGTCTTTGTTTAAATCTAGGATTCTTTTTGTTAATAACGTATAATCTTCCTTTTCTACGCACAATAATGCACTCGGCACTTCTTTTTTTAACTGATGCTCTTACTTTCATTTTAGTAGCTTTAGTATCTATATGTAATTCTTGCTTTAGACAAATCGTAAGGGCTCATTTCAAGTTTTACCTTATCTCCTGGTAATAATTTAATATAATGCATACGCATTTTTCCAGAAATATGAGCGATTACTATATGTCCATTCTCTAACTCAACACGAAACATTGCATTTGATAATGCTTCGATAATTGATCCGTCTTGTTCTATTGCTGATTGTTTTGCCATAAAAAATTAAGCTACTGCTTTTCTATTTTTACCACTCTTCATCAAACCATCATAATGTCTATTTAACAAATATGAATTAATTTGTTGAATTGTATCAATTGCAACTCCGACCATAATCAATAATGATGTTCCTCCATAAAAATAACCCCAAGCCCCTTGAACTCCCAATAAACTAACAACAACAGCAGGTAAAACCGCTATAATCGCTAAAAATAGAGAGCCAGGAAACGTAATTAAAGACATGATCTTATCTAAGTAATCACCAGTTTCAACACCAGGACGAAAACCAGGAATAAAACCACCAGATCTCTTTAAATCATCAGCCATTTTATTTGTTGGTACAGTAATTGCGGTGTAAAAATACGTAAAAATTATTATTAACAAAGCAAATACTATATTATATACTAACCCAAAAGGATCATTAAACATTCCAGCTAACGACTGTGCTGTGTCTGATTCTTTAGCTAAACCAGAAACTGCAGCAGGTATAAACATAATTGCTTGTGCAAATATGATTGGCATTACACCAGATGCGTTAAGCTTTAAGGGAATAAATTGTCTTGATCCTCCCATTGAATCTTCTTCAAACTCACCAGAAACAGTTCTTCTTGCATACTGTACAGGAATTCTTCTCATTGCCATAACCAACAGGATACAAGCTATAATAACTAAGAACCATAAGATAAGTTCCAATACAATCATCATAACACCTCCATTAGCCTGTGTAGTTCTAGAAGTAACTTCTTGAATGAAAGACTGAGGCATTCTTGCAATAATACCCACCATAATCAATAATGAGATACCATTACCAATACCTTTATCAGTAATCTTTTCACCCAACCACATTGCAAATATCGTTCCTGTGACTAAAATAAGCACTGAAATTGATAAGAAAAAGAATGAGAAAAACTCAGGAACAAACGCTTCACTAGGTAAAGTCGTGTTAAGGTTATAAATATAACCTGGCGCTTGAACAAGAGTAATAAGGATAGTTAACCATCTTGTAATTTGGTTGATCTTTTTTCTACCACTTTCACCATCTTTTTGAAGTTTTTGTAAATATGGAACTGCAATTCCCATTAACTGAACAACAATAGATGCTGAAATGTAAGGCATAATACCCAATGCAAATACAGAAGCCTGCGAAAACGCACCTCCTGTAAATACATTAATTAACCAACCAATACCTTCGTCAGTTTGATTTGAAAGGTTTCCTAATTGAGTAGCATCAATACCTGGAAGAGTTACTTGTGCACCAAAACGATACGCAAGCAAGATAAGTAAAGTAAAAGTTATTTTATTTCTTAACTCTTCTATTTTCCAAACATTGACTAATGAATCTATAAATTTCTTCATTTTACTAATTAGATTATAAACTTACTACTTCTCCACCAGCAGCTTCTATAGCCGCTTTTGCAGTTGCAGTAAATTTGTGAGCACTTACTTTTAATTTAGTTTTTAGCTCACCTCTTCCTAAAATCTTTACTAAGCTATTTTTTGTAGCTAAACGAGTTTCAACTAACACTGAAAAATCAAGTGTATCAGTTATCACACCATTATCTACTAACATTTGAATTGTATCAAGATTTATACCTTGGTACTCTTTTCTGTTGATATTTTTGAAACCAAACTTAGGCACACGTCTTTGAAGTGGCATTTGCCCTCCTTCAAAACCAATTTTCTTAGAATAACCAGAACGAGATTTTGCTCCTTTGTGTCCACGTGCAGCAGTACCACCTTTTCCAGAACCTTCTCCTCTACCTAATCTTTTATTTTGGTTATGTGTTGACCCTTCAGCCGGTTGTAAGTTACTTAAATTCATAACGAATATTATTATTTAGTTTCTTCTACAGAAACTAAGTGTTTAACTTTATTTACCATTCCAAGGATAGCAGGATTTGCATCATGCGCAACAACTTGTCCCATTTTACGAAGACCTAAAGCTTCCAATGTTCTCTTTTGATCAAGAGGACAGTTGATTTTACTTTTTACTTGTTTTACTAATATTTTTGCCATTTTTCCTTGAATTTTATCCTTTAAATACTTTATCTAGAGAAAGTCCTCTTTGTTTTGCAACTGTTGCAGCACTTCTCATTTGTAATAAAGCATCAAAAGTAGCTTTAACAACGTTATGAGGATTTGAAGAACCTTGAGATTTTGATAATACATCATGAATCCCTACAGACTCTAATACCGAACGAACAGCACCACCAGCAATTACTCCGGTACCATGCGATGCAGGCATTAAATTAACTCTAGCCCCTCCAAATTTTCCTTTTTGTTCGTGAGGTACAGTATGACCATATAAAGGAATTCTAACTAAGTTTTTCTTAGCATCTTCTACTGCTTTAGCAATAGCTTCAGATACATCCTTAGATTTTCCTAAACCATGACCTACAACACCGTGCTCATCTCCAACTACAACAATTGCAGAAAAACCAAATGCTCTACCCCCCTTAGTAACTTTAGTTACACGGTTTACATTAACCAAACGATCTTTTAAATCAAGACCACCTGGTTTAACTAGTTCTACGTTTTTATAATTTTGATACATAATTTCTTAGAATTTAAGTCCTGCTTCTCTAGCTCCTTCAGCTAATGATTTTACACGTCCATGATATAAATACCCTCCTCTATCAAAAGATATTGTATTGATACCAGCTTTAAGTGCTCTTTCAGCAACTAATTTTCCAACCGCATTAGCAGTTTCAACGTTTGTACCCTTTACAACTTCATTTTCACGTGAAGATGCAGAAACTAGTGTTACACCGTTTACATCATCTATGACTTGAGCATAGATTTCTTTATTAGATCTAAATACAGAAAGTCTTGGCTGAGCAGCAGTACCGCTAACAGTCTTTCTAATTCTGAATTTTATTCTCTGTCTTCTTTCAGTTTTTGTTAATGACATAGTCTTAATTTTTAAGCTGATTTACCTGCTTTTCTTCTTAATACTTCACCTACAAACTTAACCCCTTTACCTTTGTATGGCTCTGGTTTACGGAAACCTCTGATTTTAGCAGAAACTTGACCTAATAATTGTTTGTCAAATGATGATAATTTTACTATTGGATTCTTACCTTTTTCAGATATAGTTTCCACTTGAACTTCTGGTACAATATTTAAAACTATATTGTGTGAAAATCCTAAAGCTAAATCAAGTTTTTGACCTTGATTAGAAGCTCTATAACCTACACCAACTAATTCTAATGATTTTGTAAAACCTTCAGAAACCCCTATAATCATATTGTTTATAAGAGAACGATAAAGTCCGTGTTTCGCTCTCTCATTTTTTTGATCAGATGAACGCTCAACGATAACATTGTTATCTTCAATTTTAACCGTAACATCAGAAAACTCCTGAGAAAGCTCGCCTAATTTTCCTTTTACTGTAACAACAGCATCTTTCACCTCTACAGTTACTCCTGCTGGTATTGCAATTGGATTTTTACCTATTCTTGACATTCTTCGTCTTTTTATTAATATACGTAACAAATAACTTCTCCACCAACATTAAGTTGCTTTGCTTGCTTACCAGTCATTACACCTTTTGATGTAGAAACGATAGCAATACCTAAACCATTTAAGATTCTAGGTAAAGTAGAAGAACCTGAATATTTACGTAAACCTGGTTTACTAATTCTTTGGATATCTTTGATAACAGACTCTTTAGTCTCTTTATCATATTTAAGAGCAATTTTGATAGTCCCTTGAACAGAGTTGTCTTCAAATTTGTAACTTAAGATATATCCTTGATCGAATAAAATCTTTGTGATTTCTTTTTTAAGGTTAGAAGCAGGAATTTCAACCACTTTGTGGTTTGCAGCTACTGCATTTCTAACTCTTGTAAGATAATCGGCAATTGGATCTGTATACATTTGTATAGAATTGCGGTTAGGGTTTTCGTTTGGCACTCACCAAACGAACCTATAACCAGTTAATTTTTATTTGGATTGCAAAAGTAATAACTTTTTACGAGATTACCAAGATGCTTTTTTAACACCTGGAATCAAACCTTGATTAGCCATCTCACGGAAAGTAACACGTGAAATACCAAACTGACGCATGTAACCTCTTGGTCTTCCAGTTAACTTACAACGATTATGCAAACGTACTGGAGAAGCATTTTTAGGTAATTTTTGCAATGCTTCATAGTCTCCTGCTTTTTTTAAAGCTTCTCTCTTTTCAGCATATTTATCTACAATTGCTTGTCTTTTAACCTCGCGGGCTTTCATTGATTCTTTAGCCATATCTTAGTTCTTTTTAAAAGGTAACCCTAGTTCTGTTAATAATGCTTTAGCTTCTGTATCTGTATTTGCAGTAGTAACAAAAGTAATATCAAAACCAGAGATTCTGTTAATTTTATCAATATCAATTTCAGGGAAAATGATTTGCTCTAAAACTCCTAAATTATAATTACCTCTACCATCAAAACCAGTAGCTTTAATTCCACCAAAGTCTCTAACAGATGGTAATGAAGATGTAATAAGTCTATCTAAAAACTCATACATTCTTTCACCACGTAAAGTTACTTTAGCACCAATCGGCATTCCTTTTCTTAATTTAAAAGATGCAACATCTTTTTTAGAAATTGTAGCTACTGCTAATTGACCAGTAATTTTAGTCATTTCTTCTACAGCATAATCAACTAACTTTTTGTCAGACACAGCTGCACCAACTCCACGGCTTACAACAATTTTTTCAAGTTTAGGAACTTGCATAACATTTTTGTAACCGAATTCTTCTGTAAGAGCAGAGATCACTCTACTCTTATATTCTTCTTTTAATCTAGGTATATAAGCCATTACTATAATACTTGATTAGATTTCTTTGAAAATCTGATTTTCTTATCTCCTTCAACTTTAAATCCAACTTTAGTTGCCTCTTTTGATTTAGGATCAATTAAAGACAAGTTAGAAATATGCATTGGAGCCTCTTTCTTAACGATACCTCCTTGAGGGTTTTTTGCACTTGGCTTCGTATGTTTTGAAACCATGTTAACACCTTCAACTACCGCTTTATTTTTATCACGGATAACACGTAAAACTTTACCTTCAGAACCTTTATGGTCTCCAGCAATAACTTTAACTACGTCTCCAGATTTAATTTTTAGCTTTGTCATCATTTTAGATATTAAAGCACCTCTGGTGCTAATGATACAATTTTCATGAATTTATTATCACGAAGTTCTCTTGCTACTGGACCAAAAACACGTGTTCCTCTCATTTCACCAGTTGCATTTAACAAAACACAAGCGTTATCATCAAAACGGATATAAGATCCGTCTGCTCTTCTCACTTCTTTCTTTGTACGTACAACTACTGCTGTAGAAACTGCTCCTTTTTTTACGTTACCGTTTGGAGTAGCATCTTTAACAGAAACTACAATTTTATCTCCAACAGAGGCATAACGACGTTTCGTTCCTCCTAAAACACGGATAGTCAAAACTTCTTTTGCTCCTGTGTTATCTGCTACTTTTAATCTTGATTCTTGTTGTACCATAATTACTTAGCTCTTTCAATGATTTCAACTAATCTCCAACATTTAGATTTACTTAAAGGACGCGTTTCGCTAATTCTTACAGTATCTCCAATGTTACAGTCGTTTGTTTCGTCGTGCGCAACGTATTTTTTCGTTTTCAACACGAACTTACCATACATAGGGTGTTTTACTCTTTTTGTTTCTGAAACAACAATAGATTTCTCCATTTTGTTACTAGTAACAACACCAACTCTTTCTTTTCTTAAATTTCTTTTTTCCATCTTTCAGCAGAATACAATTATTGTAACTCTCTTTTAGTTAACTCTGTAGCAATTCTAGCTACAGCTCTTCTAATAGTTCTTATTTGAAGAGGATTCTCAATTGGTGAAATCGTGTGAGCTGCTTTTAAATCAGCATACGTTTTCTTTAATTGACTAAGCTTCTCTTGCAATTCTACTGCAGATAGATCTTTTATTTCTGATTGTTTCATAATAAATTTAGATTATGCTTGAAAATCTCTAGCAACGACAAACTTAGTTTTAACAGGAAGTTTTTGAGCGGCAAGACGTAAAGCCTCTTTTGCTACAGAAAGTGGAACTCCACCAACTTCAAACATTATTTTTCCTGGCTTAACAACTGCAGCCCAGTATTCAACTGCACCTTTACCTTTACCCATACGTACTTCAAGAGGCTTTTTAGTAATAGGCTTGTCTGGGAATATTTTAATCCATAATTGTCCCTCTCTCTTCATATAACGAGTAGCTGCAATACGAGCTGCTTCGATTTGACGAGAAGTTAAGAACATTCCATTTTCATGTACAGATTTAATACCAAACATTCCATTTGAAAGTTCATGCCCTCTTTGAGAGTTACCTTTCATTCTACCTTTTTGTACCTTACGGTATTTTGTTCTTTTAGGCTGTAACATTTTTCTTTAGTTTAAAAAATTACTTTCTTTTGCTTCTGTTTGGTTTACCTTTTCCAGATCCTGCAGATTTAGACTTTTGTTTGTCCATACCTACTAACGGAGAAAGATCTCTCTTACCGTAAACCTCACCTTTCATTATCCATACTTTAATTCCCATTCTACCATAAGTAGTATGAGCTTCAGCCAATGCATAATCAATATCAGCTCTGAAAGTTGACAAAGGAATTCTACCATCTTTAAAACCTTCTGAACGCGCCATTTCAGCACCATTCAAACGACCAGAAATTAACACTTTAATCCCTTCAGAATTCATTCTCATTGCAGCAGAAATAGCCATTTTAATAGCTCTTCTGTACGAGATTCTGTTTTCGATTTGACGTGCAATACTGTTAGCCACTAAAAAAGCATCTAACTCAGGTCTTTTGATTTCAAAAATATTGATTTGAACTTCTTTATCTGTAATTTTCTTAAGTTCTTCTTTCAACTTGTCTACCTCTTGACCACCTTTACCGATAATAATACCAGGTCTAGCAGTAGTGATAGTAACGGTTACAAGTTTTAAAGTTCTCTCGATAATTATCTTAGATACACTAGCTTTTGATAAACGTGCATGGATATACTTTCTGATTTTGTAGTCTTCAGCGATTTTATCACCGTAGTCATTTCCACCATACCAGTTTGAGTCCCACCCTCTGATGATACCAAGTCTATTTCCAATTGGATTTGTCTTTTGTCCCATACTGTTTATTAATTACTTTGTGTGTTATTATTAGATCCTAATACGATTGTAACGTGATTAGAACGCTTTCTTATTCTATGAGCGCGACCTTGAGGTGCTGGTCTAAGTCTTTTCAACATAGCACCACCATCAACTCTGATCTCTTTAACAATTAAGCCTGCATCTTCTAAACTTTCCTCTGCATTTTTAGCCTGCCAGTTAGCAATAGCTGATAACAAAAGTTTTTCAAGTTTATTCGAAGCTTCTTTACTATTAAATCTTAATATATTAAGAGCTAATTCTACCTTCTGACCTCTTACTAAATCTGCAACGATGCGCATTTTTCTAGGTGAAGTAGGGCAGTTATTCAATTTTGCGAAAGCAATAGACTTATTAGCCTCTTTTCTCGCATCTGCTGTTTCTCTTTTACGAACTCCCATGCCTCTTATTTTTTACCTTTATTTTTTGCACCCGCATGACCCCTAAAAGATCTTGTTGGTGAAAATTCTCCTAATTTATGTCCTACCATGTTTTCAGTAACGTAAACAGGTACAAATTGACGACCATTATGAACTGCGATAGTTTGCCCAACGAAATCTGGAGTAATCATAGATGCTCTTGACCAAGTTTTGATCACAGCTTTACTATCTTTCTCTACATTATCTTGAACTTTTTTATCCAATTTATAGTGAACATAAGGTCCTTTTTTTAATGAACGTGCCATATCTTATATTATTTCTTTCTACGTTCTACAATATACTTGTTACTCGGGTTAACTTTAGAACGAGTTCTATAACCTTTAGCTGGTAAACCTTTTCTTGAACGTGGATGACCTCCTGAAGAGCGTCCTTCTCCACCACCCATTGGGTGATCAACTGGGTTCATTGCAACTGGTCTTGTTCTCGGTCTTCTACCTAACCATCTAGATCTACCAGCTTTACCTGATACAACTAATTGATGATCAGAGTTAGAAACAGCTCCAATTGTAGCCGA
>PKEA01000057.1 GCA_002862805.1 Flavobacteriaceae bacterium
ATTTCCTTTTCAATATTATTTAACAAATTTACCTGTTGTAATTTATCTAATATAAAATGAATTGTTGGTCCCTCGTTATATGCAGGTATAATTATTGATAATTTATTGAATGTTTTTTTCATTGTTTTTAACGTCGTTATGTGTAGATAATTTTTATAATTAATATCATTTACTAGTTGTATCAATTGCATTAACAATTTTATAGCACTTATAAGGTATAAATAATACCCAAAGTACCATTATAAGTATAGATGACAAAACAACACTATTTATATCAAAACCCAAATCTACAAAAAAATATGATAATGGAATTTTTACAAAAACCCCAACAATTATAAACCCCATATAAAAATTTAATTTACCAATTCCATTTAAGAAAAAAGTATAAAAAGTCACATAAATTCGCAATAAAATCAAGATAGAAATTAATAAAATTAAATACTTAGGATATACAATTGTTTCCTTAATCCAAATTGATAAAACAAAAGGAACCGTTAAGCTTAAAACAGTAACTGCAAGAACAACAATTCCAAAAAACAAATTAAATTTTTTAAATTTATCAAGTAAAGCTTCTTTGTTTTTTTCTATATAATTTTTAGCAAACATCGACCATAATGGAGATAAAACGGCAAATAAAATTAAAAATGGAAATTGAAAAAGTTTATTTATTACCTCATAAACAGTAACCTTATTTGTACTAAAAGCATTAGATATAATATAATTGTCAGAAGTAAATATAATTAAGATACCTAATTCTATAAACATATACTTTACACCAAGTTTTAGTAAATTTGAAATAAAACCTGGAGGTGTTTTGGTTTCTGTTTTTAGGTTTATTTTTTCGTTCTTAAAAAAAGTATAGGTATAAATTAAGTTAACAATAAGAGCTACAGATCCATTAGCAATAGTTACTAAAATTAATTTTGTTTCTATATCTACATTCTTAAAAATTAATTTTATTAAAAATATTAGTAATAAAAATCCAAGTTGACTTACCGCTAATGACTGTTCAGCATATTTGCCTTTTAAAAAAGCAACATGTAACGACTTTTGGATATTTATTACAAAGTTTATACAAAAGAAAAAGACATTTAATAAAAATAATTTATTTATAAATGATCTCGAATGAAAGCTAATATTTAAAACATCAGTAAAATCTATTAAAAATGTACTTATAAAGAAACCAATAAAAATTGTTAAACCAATTAAAAAGGATATTTTGTAAGTTGTTTTTATATAACTTTTTAGTAAATCGATCTTTTTTTCATGTAATAATATGGGTGTTTTTGTTTTTAAAGAACTTTGAATACCAAAATCCATAATTAATACCCATTGAAAAATAGTAAAAATAAGTACCCAAAGACCATATTCTTCTAATCCTAAAAAATCAATTAATAAACGAATTGACAAAAAAAGTGATACCCCAGAGGCAGCCTTGTAAAGGCCGCTCATAATTAAATGGTTTTCTAATTTTTTTTTCATTTCTATTTTTTAGGTCTTCAAAAATTGAGGAGGTAAAAATACAATTAAAATAAGCAATTAAAATAGAAAAGATTTAAGATACAATTAAAAAATAAGTAATATTGTAAAAAAATTGAGATCATATGAATATAACCATAATTAGTAATAATTACTATCCAGAAGATAGTGGAATTGGTTTGTATTCTTCGGAAATGGCAGAATTTTTAGCTAAAAAACACACGGTAAAAGTCATTACTGCGTTTCCTTATTATCCACAGTGGAAAATACATGATAGTTATAAAAACAAAGGCATTTATTATAGAGAAATAGTAAATAATATTGAAATTTTTAGATTTAAACAATACACTCCAAGTAAACCAAATTTTTATGGGAGGGTTATTCAAATGATTCATTTTTTTATTGGCTCTATTGTTAATGTTTTTAAAATAAAAAAAAACGATATAATTGTAGTTGTTGTTCCTTTTACGGTCTCTGTAGTTTTAGGTTGGTTTTTAAAAATGTTAAGTGGAGGTAAACTAATAGTTCATGTTCAAGATTTTGAGTTTGACGCTGCTTTCGAAACAGGTATATCTTCTAAAGGAAGTTTCGTTGCTAAAATAATTTTTAAAATAGAATCGTTTCTTTTTAAAAAAGCCGACGCAATAAGTACAATTAGTTTTGGAATGTTAAAGAAGTTACAAACAAAAACAAAAACGCCAACATTTTATTTTCCTAATTGGATAGATTATTCTAAGATTAATCCAGAAACAGCTTCAAACACTTCAATTTTTAATACATCAAAATTCAATATTTTATATTCGGGAAATATAGGCGCCAAACAAGACTGGGACTTTTTTATTGAATTTTTAAAAATTTTTGCAAACATTAAAGATATACATGTTTACTTAATAGGCGATGGAGCAAAAAAAGCAGAAGTTGTTGAAGAGGTTAAAAACTTTTCAAATTGCACTTACATGCCTCCAGTAAAGTACGAAGAATTAAATGATTTACTATGTAATGCAAGTCTTCATATCCTTTTTCAAAAAAACACAGTGATTGATACTGTAATGCCTTCAAAAATTCTTGGGATGATGGCGAGTGGGGTACCTTCAATCGTTACAGGACACAAAGACTCAGAAGTTAAAAATAATTTTAATGAATCTAAAGGAGGTTTTTATTTCTATGAAGAAAATAGACTCGATCAAATCATTTTAACTATTAAAGAGTTAATTGAAAATCCATTATTATTTGAATCCACAGGTAATAACGCAAGAAAATTTATTATCGAAAAGTTTTCAAAAGATAAGATTTTATCTAATTTTCAAGATAAACTAAACCAAATAAAGTAATCTTTACACTAAACTTAAATAATTTTCATAAAGCTTTTTACAGCCACTCTCTAAATCTACAGAGTGACTCCATCCTAAATCATTTAATTTAGAGCAATCGGTAAGTTTTTTTAAAGTGCCGTCTGGTTTTTGAGTATTAAAAATAAAGTCGCCTTTATAACCAATAATTTTTTTAATAAGGTTCGCTAAATCTTTAATTGAAATGTCTTTACCAGTTCCAATATTTATATGTGTATTTCTAATCTCAGATGAAGAATCATAGCAATCTTTAAAATCTCTATTTTGCATTATAAAAACACAAGCATCTGCCATGTCTTCAGACCATAAAAATTCTCTCATAGGGCTTCCAGTCCCCCAAATTTCAACACTACTTGCGGTAACCCCAAATTTATCAAGAATTTTTTCTGCTTCTTGGAAATCATTTACATTTAAGTTTTTAACAACTTCTTCCTGTTTGTTTTCTGAAAGTAGCTTTGCAAGATGAATTTTACGAATAAGCGCTGGTAAAACGTGTGATTTTTCTAAATCAAAGTTATCATTTGGACCATATAAGTTAGTTGGCATAACTGATATGTAATTTGTGTTATACTGAATATTATAACTTTCACACATTTTAATTCCTGCAATTTTAGCAATTGCATAAGGTTCGTTAGTGTACTCTAATTCTCCTGTTAAAAGGTCACTTTCTTTCATAGGTTGTGGACAGTTTTTAGGATAAATACACGTACTTCCTAAAAACAAAAGTTTTTTTACTTTATTAAGATAACTATGATGAATAACATTGTTTTGAATCATTAGGTTTTCATAAATAAAATCAGCTCTATAGGTATTATTGGCAATAATTCCGCCCACTTTTGCCGCAGCTAAAAACACATATTCTGGTTTTTCCAATTCAAAAAAATCTGAAACCATTTTTGTATTCTGTAAATCTAATTCATTATGAGTTCTAACAATGATATTAGTAAAGCCTTTATTTTTTAAATTATTTACTATTGCACTACCCACTAAACCTCGATGTCCAGCCACAAATATCTTAGAATTTTTTAGCATACTCTAGGAAGTTTTACATATTG
Organism: Flavobacteriaceae bacterium; assembly: GCA_002862805.1. Classification (GTDB taxonomy): domain Bacteria; phylum Bacteroidota; class Bacteroidia; order Flavobacteriales; family Flavobacteriaceae; genus Flavobacterium. The sequence goes on from PKEA01000057.1 coordinate 3,884, forward strand.
TAAATCATGTTTCATCATTATTTTTACCAACTCTTCAATTGAAGTTTTGCTTGGGTTCCAGCCTAGCTTTGTTTTTGCTTTTGTTGGGTCACCTAATAGGGTTTCAACTTCAGCGGGTCTATAGTAATTCTCATCAATTTCAATCAATACAACACCAGTTTCTTTACAAACCCCTTTTTCGTTTTCATTTTTACCTTGCCATTCAATTTCAATACCGGCTTCTTTAAATGCTAATTCACAAAAATATCGAACAGAATATTGTAAACCCGTTGCAATTACATAATCTTCAGGAACATCTTGTTGTAGCATTAACCACATGCACTCCACATAGTCTTTTGCATAACCCCAATCTCTTAAGGCGTCTAAATTACCTAAGTATAATTTATCCTGTATGCCGTGTTTGATTCTTGCAGCAGCCAAAGTAATTTTTCGCGTTACAAATGTTTCTCCTCTACGTTCAGATTCATGATTAAAAAGAATTCCGTTTACAGCATACATTCCATATGATTCACGATAATTTTTAGTAATCCAAAATGCATACATTTTTGCTACTCCATATGGAGATCTTGGGTAGAAAGGAGTTGTTTCTGTTTGAGGTATTTCTTGTACTTTACCATAAAGTTCAGAAGTGGAAGCTTGGTAAATTTTTGTTTTATGAGTTAAACCACATATTCTTAATGCTTCTAAAAGGCGCAAAGTACCAATTCCATCTGTTTCTGCCGTATATTCTGGCATGTCGAAAGAAACCTTTACATGCGATTGCGCTGCTAAATTGTAAATTTCATCTGGTTGAATTTGTTGCACTACTCGTATCAGATTGGTAGAGTCGGTCATATCACCATAATGAAGGTTTATTTTCTTCTTTTTATGAAGGTCTTTAATTAAACTGTCAATATATAAATGTTCAATTCTCTCGGTATTAAAAGTTGAGCTTCTTCTTATGATTCCGTGTACTTCATAACCTTTTTCTAGTAACAATTCTGCTAAATAAGATCCATCCTGTCCATTTATTCCTGTAATTAAGGCTGTTTTCATTTGAAATTATCTTTTAAAATGTATGAAATACAAATAAACAACAAACTTTTAAACAAATTAAAAATTAGTAAACAAAAATTATTGTAATAAGAGTTTGTTTTATTTAAATTATTAATGTTGATTAGTTTTAAAAACTTTAGTTAAATTGCAATCGATAATACTTTAGATTGTGAAAACTAATTTTTTTCAGACTTACTTAAATTTAGTAAAATCGAATTTATTTTTGACTTTACTACTATGTATTTTGTCAACACTCACGTTTCCATTAATAATTAACAGTGTTTTTATTGTATTATTGTTACTTGCAACACTTCTTAATATTAATAAATTAAGCATTAAAAAAAATAGTTTTTCAGATTATGCTTTTTTTCTTTTTTTTGCTTGGTTAACACTTTCTTTTATTTGGACAATAAATAAAGAAGATACTTTTAACGCCATAATTAGGCAAACTAGTTTTTTTATTTTTCCTCTAAGTTTTTTGGTTTTTCAAAAAAACTATTTAACTGTTGTTTCAAAATGGTTTAGTTATAGTATGTTTATTATAGCATTGTATTTTATTTTAAGAGCAATAGCAAGGTTTTTTATTTTGAAAAACACAAGTGTATTTTTCTTTCATGGAGAATATACTTCTGATTTAGGATTAGTTCCTAAAGAATTAAATGCTGTTTATGTTGGCGCTTTTTCTAGCTTAGCATTTATTTACTTTTTAATTAAACAAACAAAAAGCAAATTGGATTATTTTATTGTGGTTCTTTTGCTTGTTTTTATTTTTATGCTGAATGTAAATGCGATACTGTTTTCAACCGCTGTACTAGTTGGAATTTATTTTTCTTTTTATTCTAAAACATCAAATAGAATGCGTTTAAGAAATTTGATTTTAATTATTTCAATTTTAATTAGCTCACTTTTTTACAAAACGATAAATAATTTTTTTATTCATGAATTTAAAACCAACACGAGTAAAGGCATTGGACATGATGTGATTTCTGGACTCCCTTCTGAAAAGCACAAGGTTACTATATATGAAGCATGGAATAATAAAACCTTTTCGCCAAATGATTTCTTCCCAGGAACTGCATTTAGAGTTTATCAAGCTCGTTTGTTTTTTGAGTTTTTAAAAGAAGAATCTATTTTTTTAAAAGGTTTTGGTCTTAATGCATCTTATCAGAAAATAGAAGAGAAAGGAATAAAATATAATGTTTTCCTAGGAAACGAATATAAAGAAGGTTACCAAAAAAAGAATTTTCATAATCAATATGTACAAGTTTTTGCAGAGTTAGGGTTAATAGGCTTTGTGTTTTTTTTGATTATATTGTTTATTAATATAAAAAATGCTTTTCAAAGCAAAAATTTTATGCATATTGCTTTTGCAATCCTAATGATAAGCTTATTTTTGACGGAGTCTTTTTTATGGAGGCAAAGAGGTGTTGTGTTTTTTACACTATTTTATTGCTTATTTAACTATAACAAAAAAGAAGAAAATTAGAATGAAAAGAGTTTTAATAACAGGTGCAGCAGGGTTTTTAGGTTCACACTTATGTGATCGTTTTTTAGCAGAAGGATATTTTGTTATCGGAATGGATAACCTTATTACAGGTGACTTGAAAAATATTGAACATTTATTTAAGGAAAAAAATTTCGAATTTTACCATCATGATATAACAACATTTGTTCATGTTCCAGGTGAATTAGATTATATATTACATTTTGCATCGCCAGCAAGCCCAATCGATTATTTAAGAATTCCTATTCAAACTTTAAAAGTTGGGTCATTAGGAACGCATAATTTATTAGGTTTAGCACGAGTTAAAAAAGCACGAATACTTATTGCATCCACTTCTGAAATATATGGAGATCCATTAATACATCCACAAACTGAAGAATATTATGGAAATGTAAATACGATTGGTCCTCGAGGAGTTTATGATGAAGCCAAGCGTTTTCAAGAGTCTATAACCATGGCATATCATACTTTTCATGGAGTAGAAACTCGCATTTTAAGAATATTTAATACATATGGTCCCAGAATGCGACTAAATGACGGCCGTGTAATTCCGGCGTTTATTGGGCAAGCTTTAAGAGGTGAAGATTTAACTGTTTTTGGAGATGGTGGTCAAACACGTTCATTTTGTTATGTAGATGATCAAGTAGAAGGAATATGGAGATTATTGCATTCAGATTATCATATGCCTGTAAACATTGGTAATCCAGATGAAATAACCATTAAAGATTTTGCCGAAGAAATTATTAAATTGACCGGTACAACTCAAAAAATTATTTATAAAGATCTTCCCATGAATGATCCTTTGCAACGTCAACCAGATATTACAAAAGCAAGAGAAATTCTTGGCTGGGAACCAAAAGTTGGTAGAGCTGAAGGAATGAAAATTACTTATGAATACTTTAAGTCATTGTCTGCAGAAGAATTAGCGAAAGAAGAACATAAAGATTTTACAAAATATATTTACTAAATATTAGTGCAAAAAAGATATTCTAAATATTTAAGGCCAATTAGTTACTTTTTTGATATTGTAGCTGTATTGTTGCTTTTTCCTTACTTTTTTAAAGGTTCTAATGTGTCCTATCTTTTTTTTGGGACCTATCTTTTTTTAGCATGGACTATTTTGTCTTTTTTCTCAAAGCTTTATGCGGTATATCGATTTACCACTCCTGTTCAAATTTTAACTAAAGTCACGGTACAATTTCTATTATTCTTATTAGTTGTAATTTCTTTTTTTCCTTTTTATAAGACGTCTAATTTTAGTGGCTCGGCTATAGCTCTTTACTTAACAGCATTATTGTGTGTTGTTTTGATTTTTAAAGCTTTTTTATTCTTTTACATTAAAAAGTACAGACTAATTACCGGTAATAACTATAGAAATACAATTATTGTAGGTTATACTAAAGAAGCTATTGATTTAAAAAATATTTTTGAGAACAGACCAGATTATGGTTATCATTTTAAAGGATTTTTTTCTGATAAAAAGGAAAATAAAAACATAATTGGTAAATCAGATTTAATAAAAGATTTCTGCATGTCTGAAAAAATAGATGAAATATATTGTTCCTTAAATGAAATTTCAAATGAAAAATTAAAGGATTTAATATTTTTTACCGATCAAAATAAAATTGAATTAAAGTTTATACCTGATACTAAAGCTATTTTTTCAAAAAATCTTAAGGTAGATTATTACGAGTTGTTTCCTGTTCTTTCTTTGCGAAAAACCCCTTTAGATGAACCCTATATAAAAGCTTTTAAAAGAGTTTTTGATGTTGTTTTTTCTTTCTTTGTTATTACGCTTTTATTATCATGGCTAGTTCCATTAATGGCAATACTTATAAAACTTGAATCTAAAGGACCAATATTTTTTAAACAAAATAGGCCAGGTATAAACGAGTCTGATTTTGTTTGTTATAAGTTTCGTTCTATGAAAATAAATGAAAGTACTGAAATGGAAGCTTCAAGGAATGACCCAAGGGTTACAAAAATTGGGAAATTTATTCGTAAAACAAGCATAGATGAGTTGCCTCAATTTTTTAATGTTTTACTTGGTGATATGTCAATTGTAGGGCCAAGACCTCATTTATGGTCACAAAACAAAATTTACGCTTCAAAAATTCAAAAATATATGGTGAGACATTATGTCAAACCTGGCATAACCGGTTTAGCACAAGTAAAAGGATATAGAGGAGAAATAGAAACGGATGATGATATGATTAACAGAATAAAATTTGACGTATTCTATATTGAGAATTGGTCGTTATTAATGGATGTTAAAATTATATTTCAAACCGTTATTAATATTTTTAAAGGCGAAGAAAAAGCATATTAATGAGCGGATTAGTTTCTATAATAACGCCTAGTTATAATTCTGCAAAATATATTGCCGAAACCATACAGTCGGTTCAAAATCAAACCTATACCAATTGGGAAATGATTATAGTGGATGATTGTTCTTCAGACAACACTGAAGAGATAGTTAAGAAAATCCAACAATCTGACACTCGAATACATTTTTTTAAGTTAGATCAAAACTCAGGAAGTGGTGTTGCCAGAAATAAAGGAATTGAAAAAGCATCGGGCGATTACATGACTTTTATTGATTCTGATGACATTTGGTTTCCTGAATTTATACAAAACAGTATTGAAGCAATTCAAACAAGTAAAGCTCCATTTGTTTTTTCATCTTATAGGCGTTCTAATGAAGATTTAGAATTTGTATATTCTGACTTTATAGTTCCTCAAAAAGTAACTTATACAGATGTTTTAAAAAGCAACTCTATAAGTTGTTTAACCGCGTTTTTAGACATAAATACTTTAGGCAAGAAATACATGCCAAAGATTAGAAAACGTCAAGATATGGGTTTGTGGTTGCAATATTTAAAAGAGATTCCTTATGCTAGTGGAATACAACAAACTCAAGCTATTTATAGAATTAGAGAAAATTCACTTTCAAGAAACAAATTGAATTTATTAAAATATCAATGGGAGTTTTATCGTGATGTTGAAAAGTTAAACACATTCCAATCATTATATTATATGCTCCATTGGATGTACCGCGGATTTATGAAATATCGTAATTAAAGCATCGATTGAAATTGCTTTAATTTTCCTCTTTGGGTTCGTTTCAATATTTCTTTTCTATTATAAGTAAAAAGTAAACCTGGTTCTAAGTACTTTTCTATTGCTTTTTCAATTGCGTCAATTTGTTCTTTACTGAGTTCTATTTCGCTTACATAATCTATCTCAAAAGTATCTAATTTCGTTTGACGAACTATAAATTCTTTTACATTTCCATCGTCTTCAATAATACTTTTAGTTACGTAGTAAAAAGTTAAACCAGGCGATTTTTTTCCGCTAGGTAAAAGCGCTACATCACTTGTTCTTCCAATTAATTTTTTTAAAATGGGTTTCTTGGCGGTACTTTTTTCGTCTAAAACACCAACATCTCCAATTTCATATCTAATAAACGGATGTGCTTTATTGTATAATGAAGTAATTACAATTTTTCCTTCTACACCATTTGGAACGGGTTGATTATTTTCGTCTAAAATTTCTACAAACAAAGTTTCCGAGTTTACTTGCCATTCTCCTTTTGGATTTTGAAAAGCAATTAAATCCAATTCTGAAGCTCCATATTCATTCACTATTGGAATTCCAAGATGTTTTTCGAGAAGAGCTTTATCTTCATCAAACAACATTTCAGAAGTCACCATACAGACTTTTAAAGCCGGACAAACATCTGTTAGTATTATATTTTTACTTTTTAAATATTTCCCAAATAAAACTATTGAACTTGTGTATCCGTTAATGTAATCGAATTTTTTGGTTTTAAAATGGTTAAGAACGCCATCTAATTTTTTATCCGATAAATCAAAGATTGGAAATCGATAGCGCTTACTTAAATAATCTTTTAAACGTTCTTTTTGATAGCCTATAAAATCTAATGGAATTCCGTAAAATCTCGCTTGATAAGACTTGTTAAAATCAACATTATACCAACCAAAACGATGAATTATAGAAGCCCAAGTAATCGCATGTGCTTCTTTATCTTTTGCAAAAACAAAAGGATCGCCGCTTGAACCAGAAGTTTTATTTACAAATACTGATTTTTCTGAATAACCTTTAGAAAGTCTTTCTTTTAGTGGTTTTTGTAAGTTTTTTTTATTTAAAATTGGTAAATTATTCCAGTTTTCAAAAGTTTCCTTTTCCGCTAAATTTTTATAAAAAGTATTGTTTTTTAAGTGAAATTCAACAATTTCTCGCTTTTTATGCTCAATATATTTAGCGTAATCTTCATCAGTAACATTCAATATTTCCTTAAAGTCAGCTTGCGCTTTCTTAATTGGAAAACCATTTAGTTTTAAAGTAAGATTAAATAAGTTAAACATTGGAATTTATTTGAATCAAAAATAAAAAAACCAAAATCCTTAAACTATTAACTTCAAACTTTTTTTTAAAAATAAAACAAAGTATTTTTGCAGCAACAAACAACACAACAACATGACTATTTTACTTTTAGGTTCTGGCGGAAGAGAACATGCTTTGGCTTGGAAAATGCTGCAAAGCAAACAATGTACAAAACTTTTTGTAGCACCAGGAAATGCTGGGACAGAAGCAATTGCAACAAATGTTGCTATAAATCCAAATGATTTTGAAGCGGTTAAACAATTGGTTTTAGCCGAAAACATTCAAATGGTTGTAGTAGGACCAGAAGATCCATTGGTAAACGGAATCTACGATTTCTTTAAAAATGACTTTCAATTAGCATCTATTCCAGTAATTGGTCCGTCAAAAATAGGCGCACAATTAGAAGGAAGTAAAGAATTTGCCAAAAAATTTTTGGTAAAACATAATATTCCAACCGCAGCTTACGATAGTTTTACAAAAGATACTGTTGAGGCAGGTTGTGTTTTCTTAGAAACATTGCAAGCTCCTTATGTTTTAAAAGCAGATGGTTTAGCCGCAGGAAAAGGTGTTTTAATCTTGAACGATTTAGAAGAAGCGAAAGCCGAACTTAGAAATATGTTGGTCGATGCCAAATTTGGCGATGCAAGTTCAAAAGTGGTTATCGAAGAGTTTTTAGACGGAATTGAATTAAGTTGTTTTGTTTTAACAGATGGTAAAAATTACAAAATTCTTCCAACAGCTAAAGATTATAAAAGAATAGGTGAAGGCGATACAGGTTTAAATACTGGTGGAATGGGGGCAGTTTCTCCAGTTCCTTTTGCGGATGCTATTTTGCTTGAAAAAATAGAAACAAGAATTGTGAAACCTACTATTGAAGGTTTGCAAAAAGACAATATTGAATACAAAGGTTTTGTTTTTATTGGACTAATTAATGTAAAAGGAGAACCAATCGTTATTGAATATAATGTAAGAATGGGTGATCCTGAAACAGAGGTGGTGATGCCAAGATTAAAATCTGATTTGGTTGCGATTTTTGATGCTATGGCAAAACAAGAATTAGATAAAATTGAGTTGGAAATAGACGAAAGAAGCGCAACTACAATAATGGTTGTTTCTGGTGGTTATCCTGAAGATTATGAGAAAGGAAAAGAAATTTCAGGACTTGACACTGTTGAAGATTCATTGGTTTTTCATGCAGGAACAAAACTAGAAAACGGCAAAGTTCTTAGTAATGGAGGTAGAGTTTTGGCTATAACATCATATGGAAATAGCTTTGAGGAAGCCATAAAAAAATCTTATCAAAATATAAATAAGTTACACTTTGATAAGATGAATTACCGAAAAGATATCGGATTTGATTTATGATATTAAATTCCTCTTTAAAAAAGGGGAATTTTTATTTTAAGAATGAGTGTGCCGTTGTATCTTGATCATCTTCATTATTTGCTTTGAAAATGTTCAATTGTTTAATCCAATACACAAAAGCACCACAACAAATAAGAATAAAGAACCAGTTGATAAAATTAGCTGCCCACCAGTTTGTTAATTCTAACTGTCTTAGTGCGTCAAAAGGTAAAAATAAAAAGTCTGAAAAAAGACTACCTATAGCTTCAAAAAATGATTTCATTATATAAAATGTTATATTTACATCACAAAAGTATAAAATATCTTTATGATAGCAAGCGTTTTTAGTAAAACAAGACCAATTAATTATTTATTAATTGGGTTTTTAATAGTTATTTGTTTTTTTTCATTGATTATTAGTGAAAATAAACTCTATTTTGATTGGCCAAATGTCTTAAATCAATCATTATTTTTATTTTTAATTATTGCTTCAACTGTATTAGTAAACTTTATTTCTCTAAAGAACAATTTAACTAAGAACAATACGTACGCGGCATTATTGTTTTTTATTTTCATGATGTTTTTTCCAGCTATATTTGAAAATAAGAATATTCTAATTTCTAATTTTTTACTGTTATTGGCCTTAAGAAGGTTAATCTCTTTGAAATCGATGCTCAATACCAAAGAAAAAATATTTGATGCTTCATTTTGGATATTTCTATCTGCATTATTTCATTTTTGGAGTATTTTTTATATAATTTTAGTATTTATTTCAATTATATTAGATGTATCAAGAGATTTTAAAAATTGGTTAATTCCTTTTATTGCACTTTTTACAGTAGCTATTTTATTTTTTTTGTTTAATGATGTTTTAGATAATTCACTCTATGAAAGGCTAATTAACAAAACTTACGTTGGATTTAACTTCTCTTATTTTGAAAACGTATATCAAAATTTAGCGCTGGCAATTTTTACTTCTGTATCATTATTACTATTTGTAAGTTTTATAATGGGGATGAATCAGAAAATGTTAAATATGCAAACGTCTTACAAAAAGGTGCTTTTTTCTTTTGTCTTAGGCGTTGGAATTTTTATTCTTTCTGCCAATAAAAACAACGGATATTTGGCTTTTAGTTTAGCGCCTTTAGCTATTATTGGAGCTAATTTTTTGGAAGATTTAAAAACAAATTGGGTAAAAGAAACAACACTTTATATATTCTTTTTTCTAGGCGTTTTCTTTTTTATAACTCAATTATAGTTTATCTCCATAAGCTAAATCTCCAGCGTCTCCAAGTCCTGGAATAATATAGTTTTTTTCGTTTAGTTTTTCATCTAAAGCAGCAACCCATAAATGACAATTTTGAGGTAAATTCTCTTCTAAAAATTGAATTCCTTCTGGTGTTGCAATTACAACTGCTATATGGATTTCTTTGGGCGTTTCTTCAACAATTAATTTATTAAAAACAGCTACTAATGATTGCCCCGTTGCTAACATTGGGTCAATAAGAATCAGGTTTTTATCTTGAAAAGAAGGTGCAGCTTGGTATTCAACTAAAATTTCAAACTTGTCATCGTTATTATAATGATGTCTGTAGGCTGACACAAATCCGTTTTCAGCATCATCAAAAAAATCCATGAATCCAGTATGTAGTGCTAATCCTGCTCTTAAAATAGAGCATAAGACTACGTTGTCTGCAATAGTTGTAGTGTGCTTTATGCCTAAAGGTGTTTGTACACTAATTTCTTTGTACTCTAATGTTTTACTTAGCTCATAAGCCATTATTTCACCTATACGCTCTATGTTTTTTCTAAAACGCATACTGTCCTTTTGGATATTAACATCTCTTATTTGTGTTAAAAAATGATTTAAGATACTGTTCTGCTCAGAGATATAGTGAATTTGCATTGGAATAAAGTTTGTTTTTTCAGGATAAAAGTACAAAAAATCCTTATTTTTGTAGAAATTAAAACCATTTAATAATGTTTGCAGAATTTGCCTACCCTATTTTTGAAGAGAGTATAAAACTATATCATGTTATTGATGATGCGTATCAGCCTACTCAAAACCCTTATGAAAAAGGTTCAATTGAACATTTATTATTTGCTAAAAACTGGGTAGATACTGTTCAGTGGCATTATGAAGATATTATTCGTGATCCAAATATTGACCCTGTTGCCGCATTAACATTGAAAAGACAAATTGATGCTTCTAACCAAGTTCGTACTGATATGGTTGAATATATTGATAGTTATTTTTTAGATAAATATAAAGATGTTCAAGTAAAGCCTGATGCTAAAATCAATACTGAAAGTCCAGCATGGGCAATTGATAGATTATCTATTTTAGCATTAAAAATTTACCACATGAATGAAGAAGCAACACGTACTTCTGCTTCTGCTGAACATAAAGCAAAGTGTCAAGAAAAGTTAAATGTACTTTTAGATCAAAAGAACGATATGTTTGCTTCTATTAGTCAATTAATTGCAGATATTGAAAAGGGTGATAAATTCATGAAAGTATACAAACAAATGAAAATGTATAACGATGATGATTTAAATCCTGTTTTGTATCAAAACAAAAAATAGTCATCTTTAGATGTCTAAACAAAAACATATAGTAGTAATAAGGCTCTCTGCTATGGGCGATGTCGCAATGACCGTTCCTGTGTTGAGGGCTTTTTCTATTCAGTACCCTGATGTAAAAATCACGGTGGTTTCCAGACCTTTTTTCGAGCCTTTTTTTAATGAGATTCCTAATCTTGATTTTTTTCCAATAGATTTAAAAGAAAGACATAAAGGATTTTTAGGTTTATGGCGTTTGTTTTTAGATTTACGAAAGTTAGAAATTACAGCAATAGCCGATTTACATAATGTGCTTCGAACTCAAGTTATTCGAACTTTTTTTAAATTATCAGGAACAAAAGTTGCCGCAACAGATAAAGGAAGAGCAGATAAAAAAGCATTAACAAGAGCAGTAAACAAGGTTTTTAAGCCTGTTAAATCAATGTTTGACCGTCACGTTGAAACATTTAATAAATTAGGTTTTTCAATAGATTTATCAAATCCAATTTTTCCAAAAAAGGCAATTTTGTCAGAAGAAATTTTAAAAGAGATTCTGTTTTTCAAGGGAATGAAGTTAATTGGGATTGCTCCTTTTGCACAGTATGATTCTAAAGTGTATCCATTAGATTTAATGCAAAATGTAATTGACGATTTAGCAAAAGAAGAAACCTATAAAATTGTTCTTTTTGGTGGTGGAAATGAAGAAATTCAAAAACTGAATCAGTTAAGAGGAAATCATCAGAATGTAATCGTAATTGCAGGAAAAATTAAATTAAAACAAGAATTAGAGCTTATTTCTAATTTAGATGTAATGCTTTCAATGGACAGCGGAAACGCCCACCTTGCAGCAATGTTAGGTGTTAGAGTAATTACTTTATGGGGAGCAACGCATCCTTATGCGGGTTTTAAACCGTTTAATCAGCCACTAGAGAATTGTATTACTTCTAATAGAGCACAATATCCTTTATTACCAACATCTGTTTATGGGAATAAAAAAGTGGAAGGCTATGATGATGTAATGCGAAGTATTTTACCTGAAACGGTAGTAGATAAAATAAAAAAGGAGCTTAATTAGCTCCTTTTTTTGTGTTTCATTTATATTTTAAACATCGTCAAAATCTACTTTTATAACATCTGTTGTTGGTAATGCTTGACAAGCTAAAACTAAACCTTCTGCAATTTCTGAATCGGTTAAAATAGAATTCTTTTTCATTACAGCAGATCCTTCTGTAACTCTACAAATACAACTAGAGCAAATTCCGCCTTGGCAAGAATAAGGAGCGTCTAAACCTTGTTTTAAAGCTGCTTCTAGAAGAGTTTGTTTTTGGCTCATTTCAAAAGTTGCTTCTTCATCATCTACTAAAACTGTAATTTTTGTATGTCCTTCTAACGTTCCAGCTTCTTTATTTTCTGCAGTAGAAGCAGTAAATAATTCAAATTTTATATCTTTTTCAACAATGTTGTTTTCTTTTAAAACCTCTGAAACCAAGTTGATCATTTCTTCTGGACCACACAAATAGTATTTATCAAAAGATTTTTCGCTGTGCTTGTTTTTTAGAACAAAGTTCACAGCTGATTTATCTATTCTTCCAAATAATTCCCCATCAATGTTCGATTTACTGTAAACATAATGAACAAAAAAGCGGGCTACATTTTGTAAATGCAATTGGTGTAATTCTTCATGGAAAATAGTTTCTTCAGGCGATTTATTTCCGTAAACCAAAACAAAAGTGCTTTTTGGTTCTTCTTCTAAAACCGTTTTAATAATTGATAAAATAGGTGTAATTCCACTACCAGCTGCAAATGCAACGTAATTTTTTTGTTTATCAAAACTTGGTGCAAAAGTAAATTTACCTTCGGGTGTTCCTACTTCAATTACATTTCCAGCAGCTAATTTTTCGTTAGCAAAAGTGGAGAAAAAACCATTTTTAACTGCTTTTACCGCAATTCGTAATTCGCCACTTTTTGGAGAAGAGCAAATAGAATACGCTCTACGCACTTCTTGACCATCTAAAGTTAGTTTTAAGGTAACATATTGACCGGCAATAAATGTATAGTTGGGTTTTAATTCTTCAGGTATATTAAAAAGTATAGAAACCGAACTTGGTGTTTCTCTTCTAACTTCTTTTACAGCAAGTTTATAAAATGTTGACATGTTTTTATTTTTTACAAAAATACTAAAGATTATAACGATAAGAAACAAAAAAATATACCTAAGAGTTTTATACATAAGAAAATTATGTATAGATTTGTAGTGCTAAAATCATCAGGATGAAAAACTCACAATTGTATAAAGGAAGTTTAAATACCATTATTATGAAGCTTTTGGAAGAAAAAGGAAGAATGTATGGTTATGAAATTACCCAAAAAGTAAAAGAGATTACCAAAGGCGAATTGAACATTACCGAAGGAGCTTTGTATCCTGCTTTACATAAATTAGAAGCGGAAGGTTTGCTTGATGTTGAAGTGGAGAAAGTAGACAATCGTTTAAGAAAATATTATAAACTCACTGAAAAAGGAACAACAGAAACCGTAAATCGTTTAGCTGAATTGGAAGAGTTCATTAAAAATATGCAAACTATTGTGAATCCTAAATTGAGTTATTGAGATGAAACTATCAAAAGAAAGTATACAATCTATAGACAATTATCTCAAGCATGAAGGCTTTGTGTATTTTGATATCCGTATGGAAATGGTCGATCATGTTGCAAATGCAGTAGAAGAGAAAATGGATGCTGAAAACCTTAATTTTTATGACGCTTTTAAAAGTTATATGATTGCTCATAAAAAGGAAATTATGAAGCAAAGTAAAACAGATAGTAAGTCTCAATATTCATTACATTCAATTAAACATTTTTTGTTTTTTTTAGCAAAACCTTTTAATGTTGTTTTAGGGCTATTACTTTTCTTTGTTATTAAATTTGGAGGAATAAACGAGTTCTTTTCTAAAGCTTTTACATTTGGTAATTTGTTTTTTATAATAATTATGTGTTTGGCACTTTTTCAAGGAATATATTTTCAAGTTTACTTAAAAGAACGTTTTTATTATATTGAAAAACTTGGAGGCGTTTTAGCAATAATCTATTATTTACAATTGTTTCTGTCTCCAACTTTTAAGTCAACGAATTCACCTTACATATTTACTATTTTTTCTTATGTTATAATAGCATATATGTTTTATTTTATAAATACAGTTGTTAAGTTTAATTCCTTTAAGAAGAAATTATTTATATGAAACTAAATAAACAACAAATAAATCGTTTATACGAATTTACACGTCAACATTACGTAGAATGGTATGATTTACAAACTGAGTTAGTAGATCATTTGGCTAATTCTATAGAAACGCAATGGCAAGAAAACCCTAAAATAGACTTTGAAGACGCTTTAAAAGTTGAATTTAAAAAATTTGGTGTTTTTGGATTTATGGATGTGGTTGAAAAAAGGCAAACTGCTTTAGGGAAAAAATACAACAAATTAATTTGGAAGCATTTTAAAGCTTTTTTTACGATACCAAAAATATTTCTCACCATCACATTAGTATTTGGTCTATTTTGGCTCTTTAAACTCGTCTTTTTTTATGAAATTTTTACTGTAGCAATAATAGTTATTTTCTTTTTAACGATAGTTGCGCTAATTTTTGAACGAAAAAAGTTTAAAAAAAGAACCAAAAAAACAGGTAAAAAATGGATGTTTGAAGAAATAATTTCGGGTTATGGCTCTTTTTCTGCAATTTTAATGTTACCCATACATGTTTTTAATGGCTTTTCAAATAGAATTGATACTTTACCAAATGATTATGTGCTTTTTGGAATAAGCTTAATTTTAGTTGCTCTGTTTTTGTCTTCTTATATTGTAATTGTTATTATTCCATCAAAAGCTGAAGATTATCTAAAAGAAACATATCCAGAATATGGGTTTGTAGAATAAAAAAAAGGACACTTTACGTGTCCTTTTTTATTAAATATGTTTTACGAAAACAAGGCTTTTAATTCTGTTGCTTCACTCGGTTTCATTTTCCCTGCTAAAACTAAACTCAGTTGTTTTCTTCGTAAAGCAGCTTCAAATCGTTGTTTTTCAATATCGGTTTGTGGTACAACCGGAGGTACTGGAACCGGTCTTCCAGTTTCATCAACAGCTACAAATGTGTAAATGCCTTCGTTTGCTTTGTTTTTAATTCCAGATTCACGGTCTTCAATCCAAACATCTATGTATATTTCCATTGATGAATTGAAAGTTCTAGAAACTTTCGATTCTACCGTAACAACACTTCCTAGAGGAATGGCTCTGTTAAAAGCAACATGATTTACCGATGCCGTTACACAAATTCTTCTAGAATGACGACGTGCAGTTATACTTGCAGCTCTATCCATTCGAGCTAATAATTCACCACCAAATAAATTATTTAATGGATTGGTTTCACCAGGTAAAACTAAATCAGTTAAAGTAGTAAGAGAATCAGAAGAGAATTTTGCTTCCATTTGTTTTTTTACAAAGGTAAGAACCAAAGAAATAATAAGACATAAAAAAATCCCAAATTTTGGGATTTTTTGTTATTCAATTAAAAGCCAAGCTTCAGTATTTTGTTCGGTTTGTATTTTTTGTTTTGCCAATTGCGCTTCTTCGAGAGAAGAGTAACTTTCATAAGCAACAGGAATTAAACCCGATTTATTTTTTTCTAAAAGGCGAGCAGAAAAACCTTTTTCTTTTAAGTTGTTTAATGTTGTTTGAGCATTTTCTTCATT
>PKEA01000025.1 GCA_002862805.1 Flavobacteriaceae bacterium
ATTACAAAATTAGCCCCTGTTAAGTATGCTTCTTTTATGATGGGTGCTTATTTTGCAGCAACTGGATTAGGAAACAAAGTTGCTGGGGCAGTTGGTAGTATGTCTGAAGGTGCAGGAGAATTTAAAGTATTTACAAGTATTTTTATATTTTGTGTTTTGTTTGGGGTATTAATTTTAGCCTTACTTAAACCATTAAAAAGATTAACTCACGGCGCAGAGGATATTGCTGCAGTTTCAAAATAATAAATTCAAATTAACTTTAACTTATGAGTCAAAATTCAACTGATCAATTTTTCAAAAATCCAGTTTTAGGTCATCCGGCTGGTTTATTTGTACTATTTTTCACAGAAATGTGGGAGCGTTTTTCATTCTACGGAATGCGTTCATTATTAATATTATTTTTAACTTCTTCTTTTGTAGATGGTGGTTGGGAATGGACTAGAGAAAATGCATCTGCACTTTTTGGTTCTTATGTTGGTTTAGTATATTTATCTACCATGTTAGGTGGATATTTTGCCGATAAAATTATTGGTTTTAGATGGGCTGTTGTTGTTGGAGCCGTTTTAATGACTTTAGGTCATGCTTCTATGGCGGTTGAAACTGAATTTTCAATCTACTTAGGACTAATTTTATTAGTTTTTGGTAACGGATTCTTCAAACCCAATATGACTTCAATCATTTCTGAAATGTACAAAGACAGACCAGAGAAAAAAGATGGAGCTTATACATTATTTTACATGGGTGTAAATGCTGGAGCGTTCTTCGGAATTTTACTTTGTGGATATCTAGGTGAAAAAGTAGGTTGGAGTTACGGATTTGGATTAGCTGGAATTTTTATGTTCTTCGGAATGCTACAGTTTTGGTTATCTCAAAATATTTTTGGTGATATTGGTTTAAAACCAACTGCTGAAAGTAAAGCAAAATTAGAAGCTGCTGATACAGATACAAGAAATCCATTTACAAAAATAGAGTTAGTTCTTATTGCAATAAGTGCTACTTTAGGGTTGTTGTGGATTATAAACGATCCAGCTACTAAGATTTCTGGTGGAGCAGTAAATATCTTCGGTTTCTTAGGTGATAATGGAAATAGTATTGCAATTTTAACAGCTTTAGTTTTATTCATTATTTTATTGGTTACTCGTTTAATGAAGTATTCTCAAATTACAAGAGAAAAATTAATTGCAGTTACCTTCTTCGCTTTCTTAACGATTTTCTTTTGGGCTATTTTCGAACAATCGCCAAACTCGTTAACTATTTTTGCAAGTGATTATACAGATAGAGTTTTAGAAGGAAGTTGGAGTACATTTTTCTTAATTATCAACTCATTAATTACAATTGTACCATTAGCAATTATTTCTTGGGTTTTGTATTTATTATCAAAACAAACTTTTAAAGATTATGCTGTTGCAAATATGATATTAGCTACAAGTTTTGTTATTATTTGGGCAATTGCAATTTGGATGTTGATGAAAGATTTCTATACTGCGGGTTATTTATCATTATCTGACGGAACATTAGAAATGCTAAAAATAGAAAAAGTAACTACTGCAATAACTGAAGTTCCTGCAACATGGTTTTCTACTTTAAACTCATTATTCATTATATCATTAGCGCCATTGTTTTCTAAATGGTGGGAAAGTAAATACAATCCATCTGCAAACATGAAATATGGTATCGGAATGGGATTATTAGCTCTTGGTATGGCTTGTGTTGCAATTGGAGCAACAGGGATTGAGCCAGGTGCGAAAACGGCTTCTGTTAGTATGATTTGGTTAATCTTAGTATATCTTTTCCATACAATGGGAGAATTATGTATTTCACCAGTTGGATTATCTTATGTAAGTAAATTAGTTCCTGCTCGTATGATTGCATTTATGTTTGGTGTTTGGTACTTAGCAGTTGCAATTGGTATGAAAGGAGCTGGTATGTTTGGTGAAAAAATTGATGCAATTGCAAACGAATCAGGTTTAAGTTCATTCTTCTGGATGCTTACAATTGTTTCTCTTGTTATGGCTGCATTCTCAATATTAATGACACCAGTTATCAAAAAATTAATGCACGGTGTTAGATAACAAACAAAGTTTGGCACCTTTATTGCCTAATTTTGTTTAATAAATTATATAAATTATGAAAAAGATATTTTTTACACTTTTATTTGTAGTTAGTTCATTTGTAGTAAATGCTCAAGAAAATTTAACTTGGCATACCGATATGGCTAAAGCTTCAGAATTATCAATAAAAGAAAAAAAACCATTATTATTGTTTTTTACAGGTTCTGATTGGTGCGGATGGTGCATTCGTTTACAAAAAGAAGTTTTAAAAACAGATGATTTTGCAAAATGGGCTAAGGATAATGTAATTCTTGTTGAATTAGATTTCCCAAGAAGAACTCCACAAGATGAAGCGATTAAGAAGCAAAATTTTGAATTACAAAACATGTTTCAAGTAAGAGGATATCCTACAATTTGGTTTGTGAATCCTGAGAAAAAAGATGGTAAAATAAACCTTGTAGGTCAAGGAAGTACTGGTTATGTTGCTGGTGGTCCTGAAAAATGGTTAGCAGAAGCAAATAAAATTATTTTCAAATAATTTACTTTCTAATAATATAAAGTCCCTTTTCATACGTGCTATGAAAAGGGATTTTTTCTTTTATACAAGTTGATTTCCAGTTTTCAACTTTGTATTTTGAATTGCTATTGTCTGCAATAATAATTTTTGGAGTATTAACTTGAATAAGTCTCTCAAGATTAACTTTTGCGCCTTGTGTAAGTATTATTACATCTGGTTTTTGAGAAATTTTATATGTAGCCAAACTATCAACTATTAATACTTTTGTGTTTTTAAACAGGAGAATGTTTTCTAACGGAAGAACAGAAACATCTTCAGAGAAAGTATTTCTTTTGTATTGCGATATACTTTCAGTATTTTCTTCTGGATTATTTGTGAAAGCCGTGATTTTATCTTTTTGTTTAATCGTAATTAAACTGTTTTTACTTCCAAAAACAATCAATTCTTCAGTATTGTTTTCCTTGTATTTTGTTGTTATATATGCAATTTGAAATATAAATAATGTTAGTAATGTGTATTTTAAATTTTTAGCTTTTGGATGATAAGCCAAATAAATGAAAGTGAAAATTAACAAATAAGAAACAATGCAAAGTGATAATGAAAAAGATATATTTTTAATTACAAACGATTCAAATTGCGAAATCCAAGCAATATATTGATTCATAATTTCAATTGTTTTTGAAAGTATAATTCCAAAAAAAGAAGCTATTGTAGCTGAAATAAAATTAAAAAACAACGTCACTATTCCTAATGATAATATGGCAAATGTTAACGGTATAACGATAATATTGGCAACTAAAAATAAAACTGGAAACTGATTAAAATAATAAATACTTAAAGATAAAACACCAATTTGTGCTGCTAATGATACTAGTATAATTCCTACAAAGTATTTTAAAATTCTGTTTTTAAAAAAATAAAAATAGCTAAAAAAAGGATTCAAAAGTACAATAGAAATTACTGCAGCATAACTCATTTGAAATCCAACATCAAAAATATAATTTGGGTTATAGCAAAGTAAAATTAATGCCGAAACCGCTATTGTATTTAAGGTTGATGCTTGTTGGTTAAAATGTTTTCCAATAGCAAGTATTGAAAACATTAAAACGGCTCTAGTTACAGATGGAGATAATCCAGATAAAAAGGCAAAAAACCAAAGAATTCCAAGAACTAAAATTAAGTTGATGATTCTTCCGTTTTTAATGCGATTTAGCGGCTTAAATAAAAAACCAAGAATCATGTATATAATTCCTACATGTAGTCCAGAAATAGCTAAAATATGAATTACACCAGCATTTGAATAGGATTGAATGGTTTCTTGATCGAGTAAAATGCGTTGTCCAAATAATAACGCGTTAATTATGCCTTCTGTTTTTTGATTAAATTGATGAGTTTTAAAACTATTTATCAGCTTTTCTCTAATTTCAAACACATAGTAGTCAAACCTTTTTTCTTGATTACCAATTTTTATATCGTTTGCAGAAGTATAAATTTGATGAAATATATTTTGCTTTTCAATATACTTTGCATAATTAAATTGATACGGATTTAAGTTGTCTTTTATAGGATATAAATTGGTTACAACCGAAATTTGAGTTCCAGGTTTTAATTTAATCTTATCTTCTTTTGAAATGTAAATAAGCGTTTTTCCGCTTACCAAATTGTTGTTGATTTTGTTTATTTCAACAATGTATTTGTTTTTTGTTTTAGACGGTTTAGTACTATTTTTAATTGTTCCTTCTAAGAAAACTTTTTCGTTGTTTGAAATGTAGTTAGTGTAGTGACTTTCATGATTTTTTTCATGATGAAAATACTGAAGCACAATTCCAATTTGAAAAGCCAATAAATAGGTGGTTAACCCAAATAAAAAAGCGTGTTGTTTTCCTTTTTTTATGAAAAATAAAAGGCTAAAAACTAAAAATAAAATTGAAGTAGTAATTGATATAATTGAAAATTCGAACTTTAAAAAAGAACCAAAAGCAATTCCTAATGCTAAGAAAATAACAATAGGAATTATAGGGAATTTTATCGGTTTCAAATTTTATATTTAAAAATTATTCAATTATTCTTTTAATTTTCGCAAATGCTTTTTCGTAATAAGATTCTAATAACGAAGAAATTACAACTCCACTACTTGTTGATGCATGTATAAATTTAATTTCACCGTCAGTATTTTCAGTAATAATTCCAACGTGATTAATGACGTTTCTTCTGCTGGTTTTAAAGAAAATCAAATCGCCAGGTTTTGCTTTTGCTTTTTTAACTTTTCTTCCTTCTTCAGATTGTGCTATTGATGTTCTTGGCAATTCTATTTCAATTTCTTTGAAAGAAGTACAAGTTAAACCAGAACAATCAAATCCGTTTGTAGTGGTTCCACCATATCTATATGGAGTTCCTAAAAAATCTTTGGCGCTTTCAACAACACTTACTCTTTGCGGATTTCTTTCTTTTTGTTCTTCTTTTTTACCAAAGCATCTTTTTTCTTTTTTTCCGCTTTAATAATTATTGCATTTTGTTTGTCTTTTTCTTTCTGTTCTTTTTTTGCTTTTTTTTCAGCTGCCTTTTTAGCAATAACGATACTTTTATCTTTGTTGTATTCGTAAATTCCCTTTTCTAAGGCTACTTCTTTTGAAGTAACAATATTAGATTTGGATTTACAACTCACAAAAAAGAGCGCTAATAAAAAAAGTAATAATAGTTTTTTCATAATTTATTTATCCGATGATGCGTTTTATTTTAGCAAATTTTTTCTTGAAATACGTTTCATTATCTAATGATGAAATAGTTACGCCTCTGCTTGAAGAAGCGTGAATAAATAGTATTGAACCATTTCTATTTTCAACAACAATCCCTACATGAGAAATTACATTTCTTCTTGAAGTTTTAAAGAAAATTAAGTCGCCTATTTCAGCCTTATTTTTCTTTATTTTTTTACCTAATTTACTTTGAGCAGAAGAAGTTCCTGGTAATTCATGATTGTTTTTTTGAAATGCTCTAAAAATTAGAGCAGAACAATCGATACCATTTAAGCTCATTCCACCATATTTATAAGGTGTTCCAATATATATTTTTGCAGAATCTATAATTTTGTTTCTAACTAAGAACATGTCAACATCTTCAACAAAATTTTCAAATTCAATCTTTTTGAGTTGTTTTTTATTTTTTTTAAAAAAAGCTGAAACACTAGTGCGAGTTGTTTTTTGTAAACTGTCTTTGTAGTTTTTATTCAGTAAAGATTCCATTTCACCATCATAAATATCGGTGATTTCAAAACTATTTATACTATTTTGTGCTTGTAAAGTAGTTACAAACAAAAATAAAATATAAACGAAAAATTTATTTTTCATAATGCTATTTTTTTAGTGAACTAACAATTAAGTGTGCTGTTTTAGCACTTGCTCCAGCACCACCAAGTTTAGTTTCTAATAATTGATAATTTTCAATCATTTGTTCTCTTTCTTTACCTTCAATTATTTTGTTTAGTTCAAGTTTTAAATTCTTAGTATTCAATTCATCTTGAATTAATTCTTTAACTACCTCTTTGTCCATAATTAAGTTGACTAAAGAAATATATTTTAAAGTAATTATTCGTTTTGCAATTTGATATGAAACCCAACTTCCTTTATAGCAAACTACTTCTGGTACTTTAAACAAAGCAGTTTCTAAGGTTGCCGTTCCTGACGTAACTAACGCAGCATGTGAAACACTTAACAAGTCGTAGGTTTTATTTGATATAAATTTAATGTTTTTTTTATTTAAAAAAGGTTCGTAAAATTCAAAATCTTGACTTGGAGCGCCTGCAATTACAAACTGATATTCTGGGAAATCTTTAACTACAGATAACATTATAGACAGCATTTTAGTAATTTCTTGTTTTCTACTTCCTGGCAATAAAGCTATGATTGGTTTTTCACTTAAATTATGTTCTGTTCTAAAATCTTCAATTGAAATGTCTTTTCTGTCTTCGATAGCGTCAATTAAAGGGTGGCCTACAAATGTTACTGGGAAATTGTGTTTGTTTTCATAAAACTCTTTTTCAAATGGAAGAATAACATACATAAAATCGACATCGCGTTTTATAGCTTTAATTCTATTTTCTTTCCAAGCCCAAATTTGTGGCGAAATATAATAATGAGTTGGAATTTTTCTTTCTTTTGCCCAAGTAGCAATTCGCATATTAAAACCAGGATAATCAATAAAAATAATACAATCAGGATTGAATTGTTCAATGTCTTTTTTGCAAATTTTTATGTTGTTTAAAATGGTTTTTAAGTTCAAAATAACTTCAAGAAAACCCATAAAAGCAAGTTCACGATAGTGTTTTACTAAAGTTCCGCCAACATTTTGCATTAAATCGCCGCCCCAAAAGCGTATTTCAGCATTTGGATCTTCTTTATACAAGTTTTTCATTAAGTTGGCACCGTGTAAATCTCCCGATGCTTCTCCTGCTATGATGTAGTATTTCATTACATTACCAAAGTTATAATTGTGATTATAAACATAGCCAAAACAACCCCTTTTGCCATAACATCTTTATTTTTTTGCAATAAAATAAAAAAGATAATAAGGTTTAAAATGGCGCCAAGTGTGATTACTTTATTCAATATTCCTCGTTTTTTCATTTCAGTTACGCCATCTATAAAACCAAAATTTGTAAAAAACTCTAGAAATATAAAACAACCTACAATTGCTCCTATAATTCCTAATAAAATTCCAATGATTAAATCTTTCTTATCCTTCATAATTATAAATCCCAATTATTAATAGTTTGTATCGCATGATATGCTGTTAAATCAAATTGAACTGGCACAATAGAAACGAAGCCGTTTTCTAGCGCCCATTCGTCAGTATCTTGACCTTTGTCATGATTCACAAATTCTCCGCTTAGCCAATAATATTCTTTTCCTTGCGGATTGGTTCTTTTATCAAATTTTTCTTCCCAGTTCGCTTTCGCTTGTCGGCAAACTTTAACGCCTTTAATCTTTCCGGTTTTTTCTTTGGGAAAGTTAACATTTAAGACAACACCTTCGGGTAATCCTTTTTCAAGAACTTCAAGAGTAATTTTTTTAACCCATTTTTTAATAGGTTCTAAATTGGTTTCCCAACTGTAATCTAAATGCGAGAAACCAATTGCAGGAATTCCTTCAATACCAGCTTCCACAGCTGCGCTCATTGTTCCTGAGTAAATTACATTTATTGAAGAATTTGAACCATGATTAATACCAGAAACACATAAGTCGGGTTTCCTTTTTAACAGTTCCCTAACCGCCATTTTCACACAATCTACCGGTGTTCCTGAGCAGCTATATTCATGAATTAAGTCTTTGTCAAGATTTACTTTATCAACATGCAATGTGTTGTTTAATGTTATCGCATGACCCATTGCACTTTGAGGGCTATCTGGTGCTACAACAACAACATCTCCAATAGTTTTCATTATTTCTATTAAAGTTCTTATTCCTGGCGAAACAATACTATCGTCATTAGTAACTAAAATAAGTGGCTTGTTCATTAAAACATATTTTTGGCTAATTTAATTAAATTAAACGTAAAAAGCGAGACTAAGTGTTAATGTCATTGGGAATCTTTAACAAAAAATTATCGTATATTGCATTTTTATGGCATGGTTTTTTATGTACCTTAGTTGAAAATTTTATTAATGAATCGAATTGTTGATTTTATGAAAAGAAATTATAAAATAATTTTACTTATTACAGCTCTTTCTGCTGTTTTGTGGAGTTTTGTCCCGTCTTCGAAAAATGAAGACCCTGAGAAAGACAAAGTGCTTCTTGAACTTTTAACACTTGTATTGGAAAAAGGTCATTACAGTCCTATTGCTATGGATGATGAGTTTTCTAAAAATGTATATTCAAAATATTTAACAGCAATTGATCCTACAAAACGTTTCTTTTTGCAATCTGATATGGATGAATTTTCAAAGTATGAAACTTCTATTGATGATATGATTAAGAATAAAGATTTAACATTTTTTGATTTAACGAATGCTAGATTACTAAAGAGAATTGATGAATCTAAAGATATTTATAAAAGTATTTTAAGCAAACCATTAGATTTTTCTGTCAATCAAATGATTAATGTTGATTATGAAAATCAGTCGTTTGCTAAATCTAAATCCGAGCTTACCGAAAGATGGTTAAAACAGTTGAAGCTTTCAGTTTTACCTAGTATTATTGATAAGGAAAAAATTGAGGCAAGTAAAAAAGAAAAAGATTCAATTTATTTAGTTAAAACTTTTAAAGAAATTGAAATTGAATCTCGAGAGAATTCTTTAAAATCATTAAATGAATATTTCGATTTTATAGAAAAAGAATTAGATAGAAACGATTGGTTTTCAATTTTCATTAATTCAATTGTAGAACGTTTTGATCCTCATACATTTTACTTTTCACCAGATGACAAAGATAAGTTTGACATCAGTATGAGTGGAAAATTTGAAGGAATTGGGGCAAGACTTCAAAAGAAAAATGATGCAGTTGAAGTTTCAGAACTAATTTCTGGCGGACCAGCTTGGAGAGGGAAAAAACTAGAAGCGGGAGACCTAATTATTAAAGTTGCCCAAGGTAAAGAAGAACCATTAGATATTGCAGGAATGCGTTTAGATGATGTAGTGAAAAAAATTAAAGGCCCAAAAGGTACAGAAGTTCGTTTAACAGTTAAAAAAGTTGATGGAACTTTAGAAGTAATTTCAATTATTCGTGATGAAGTTGAAACGGAAGAAACTTTCGCAAAATCATCTATTATTGATAAAAACGGAGAAAAGTATGGAATTATTTATTTACCAAAATTTTATATTAGCTTTGATAATAAAGATGAAAGAGATGCATTTAAAGATGTAGCTATTGAAATTGAAAAGCTAAAAAAACAAAATATTAAAGGTTTAATAGTTGATCTTAGAGGAAACGGGGGAGGTTCTTTAGAAACAGTTGTGAATATGACTGGATTGTTTATTGAGCAAGGTCCGGTTGTACAAGTAAAATCGCCAAATAGAAGACCAGAAATCCTTTCTGATAAAGATTCAAAAGTACAATGGACAGGTCCTTTAGTTGTAATGGTTGACAACTTTTCAGCTTCAGCTTCAGAAATTTTTGCAGCCGCTATACAAGATTATAAAAGAGGAATTGTAATAGGAAGCAAACATACATATGGTAAAGGAACGGTTCAAAATGTGATTGATTTAAATCAATTCGTTAGAGGGAGTTCTTACGGAGATTTAGGGGCTTTAAAAACAACAACGCAAAAATTCTACAGAATTAATGGAGGTTCTACTCAAAGAGAAGGAGTTTTAAGTGATGTTGTTTTGCCAGACAGATATGCTTTTATTGATATGGGGGAGCGCGATGAAAAAGAAGCTTTGCCTTGGGATAAAATTGAGCAAGCAAGTTACAAACCTGTGTTTTCTGGTTTTGAACCAATCATTGCAAAAAGTAAATCAAGAATTGATGCAAATGAACAATTTAAATTAATTACAGAAAATGCTAAGTGGATTTTCGAAAGAAAAGATATTAATGAGTATAGTTTGAATATTGACAATTTTAAAAAGGAAATTGAATCTTCAGAAGAACAGCTTAAAAAATTCAAAGCTATTTCTAAATTTCATAATAAATTACTTTTTACATCATTGCCAGAAGAAACAGTTGTTTTAGATAAGGATGATCTTTTAAAAGAGAAAAGACAAAGATGGCATGAAGATATGGAGAAAGATGTATATATTGATGAAGGTGTAAATATATTATCTGATTTAAAAGTATATAACGAAGTTAAGCCTGTTGTTCAAAATAAGAAAAAGAAACTTGTAAGAGTTGATTAAATTAATAAAAAAAGCCTCGAAATTCTCGAGGCTTTTTTATGTTTTTTTCTTTCTTTTAATGAGCTTAATTTTCTAACTACAGGAAATATTTAAGAATCTATAAGTGTTATAATTATGCTTTTAAAATTAGTATAGATGTAGTATTTGTGTAAAATTGACTTTAATAAGTAATAAAAAAAGCCCTGTATTTCTATAGGGCTTTACTTTTTATGAATGTTGAATTATAAACCTAATTCAGCAATTTTAGCTTCAACTTCTAAGTCGTCACCTTCAAAAACTTTTTCTTCAACAACTTCTTTTCCGTTAACCAGTGTTTTTAGGGTAACTTTAGCAGTAACTTTTCCATCATCTGATTTTGTTTTTTCAATTTTAACGTCTTTAATTTCTGCTTTTTCATGATTGCAGTTTGGACCATGAACATGAGTTTCAGTTCCAATGTATTTTCCGTTCTCATCATATTGAGACATGCATTTTTCTTTACATGCATCAGAACAACCATTACTTTCACACATAGCAGCACATTCATCTTTAGTCATTGTAGCACATTTAGATAAATCACATTTACCTTCATTACAAACAACTTCCGTTTTTGCACAACATGCTCCTTTTTCTGTACTTGCTCCATGACCACCTAAAATAGGGGCAATTACTAAACCAATTAAACAAGTTAACTTAATTAAGATGTTCATAGATGGTCCAGAAGTATCTTTAAATGGATCCCCAACTGTATCTCCAGTTACTGCTGCTTTATGTGCATCTGAACCTTTAAAAGTCATTTCTCCATTAATTTCCACACCTGCTTCAAAAGATTTTTTAGCATTGTCCCAAGCTCCACCAGCGTTGTTTTGGAAAACTGCCCAAAGAACACCTGAAACCGTTACACCAGCCATATAACCACCTAGCATCTCAGCAACTAATTGGTTGTTGTCTGAATACACTAACTTTCCTAATAATACAATTAGAATAGGGAAACCAATTGTTAAAATTCCTGGCAACATCATTTCTCTTAATGCAGCTTTTGTAGAAATTTCAACACATTTCCCATATTCTGGTTTTCCGGTTCCTTCCATAATCCCTGGAATTTCTTTGAACTGACGACGAACTTCGTAAACCATGTCCATAGCTGCTTTTCCAACAGAATTCATTGCTAATGCAGAAAATACAACCGGAATCATTCCTCCTACAAATAGCATCGCTAATACTGGAGCTTTAAAGATGTTAATACCGTCAATTCCTGTAAAAGTTACATATGCAGCAAATAATGCTAACGAAGTTAATGCAGCAGAAGCAATTGCAAAACCTTTTCCTGTTGCAGCAGTTGTGTTACCAACTGAGTCTAAAATATCTGTTCTTGTTCTTACTTCTTTTGGTAATTCACTCATTTCGGCAATTCCACCTGCATTATCTGCAATAGGTCCGAATGCGTCAATTGCTAATTGCATAGCAGTAGTTGCCATCATTGCAGAAGCGGCTAAAGCTACTCCGTAAAACCCTGCTAAAGCATAAGTAGACCAAATTGCAGCAGCAAATAAAATAATTGTTGGAAAAGTTGAAATCATTCCTGTAGCTAAACCTGCAATTACATTTGTTCCTGCTCCTGTTGAAGATTTTTGAACGATTGCTAATACTGGTTTTGTGCCTAATCCTGTATAATATTCAGTAACTGATGAAATAGCTCCACCAACAAATAATCCAATTAATGAAGCATAGAATACTCTCATTGAAGAAATTTCCATTAATCCTTCACCAAAGAAATTCATGTTCATGGTTTCGGGTAACATATATTTTACCAAAACATAGCAAGAAATTGCTGTTAAAGCAATAGAAACCCAGTTTCCATAATTTAATGCTTTTTGAACTTCTGCTTCTTTTGCATCATCATTTTTAATTTTAACAATTAATGTACCAATGATTGAAAATAAAATTCCGAAACCAGCAATTGTCATTGGTAATAAAATTGGTCCAATTCCACCAAAAGCATCATCTATAGAGCCTCCCATGTCTTTGATTACATAATTTCCAAGAACCATTGCGGCTAAAACAGTTGCTACATAAGAACCAAATAAATCGGCACCCATTCCTGCAACGTCACCTACATTATCACCTACGTTATCTGCAATTGTAGCAGGATTACGAGGGTCATCTTCTGGAATACCAGCTTCAACTTTACCTACTAAGTCAGCACCTACATCGGCAGCTTTTGTGTATATACCACCACCAACTCTAGCAAACAATGCAATAGATTCAGCACCTAGTGAAAAACCTGCTAATGTTTCTAATACAATTGTCATTTGGTCTGTAGAAGTCCAAACGCCATCCATAAAATATTGAAAAAAGATAATAAAGAATGCGGTTAAACCTAAAACAGCTAAACCAGCAACTCCTAGTCCCATAACAGTACCACCACCAAAAGATACTTTTAATGCTTGTGGTAAACTTGTGCGAGCTGCTTGAGTTGTACGCACATTTGTTTTTGTCGCAATTTTCATCCCCATATTTCCTGCTAATGCTGAGAAAATAGCTCCTACAATAAATGCAATTATAATAAGGTAACTAGTTGTTGGTACAAAATATGCAATAACTGCTAAAGCAACACTTGCTCCAATTACAAAATAAGTTAATAATTTATATTCTGCTTTTAAGAAGGCTAATGCGCCTTCGTATATGTAATCTGAAATTTCTTTCATTTTACCATCTCCAGCATCTTGTTTTAAAACCCACGCTTTCTTTGCCCACATAAAAAGTAGACCAATTATTGCCATAACTATTGGCAAATAAATCATTACTGAATTCATAAAATTTTATTGTTTTAGTTGTAAAATATAGTTCAAAGTCAAACAAAAATAAACAAAAAAGGCAATATTGCTAATGAATATTGCCTTTTTTAATAATTTTAATGAAGATTATTTAATGCTAAATAAACCTTCTGGTTTATTTTCTATTGCATTGAAACGTTCTGTGCATTTTATAAAAATTTCTTTTGCTTCGATTACATCTCCCCATCCTTCAACATCAACTTGTTTGTTTTCTAAATCTTTGTAAACTTGGAAAAAATGCTCAATTTCTTTTATTAAGTGAGTGTTTACATCACTTAAGTCGTTTAGTTTGTTCCAAATAGGGTCTGATACAGGTACACAAATTACCTTTTCATCAGGTCCTTTGTCATCAGCCATGTGGAATACTCCAATTGGTTTTACTTCCATAACGCAACCAGGAAAAGTTGGTTCTGTTACTAAAACTAAAACATCCAATGGATCACCATCTAATGCTAGTGTTTCAGGAATAAATCCATAATCTGCAGGATACATCATCGACGAAAATAGCATTCTGTCAAATCTCATTCTTTTTAAATCGAAATCATATTCATACTTGTTTCTACTTCCTCTAGGAATTTCGATTAATACGTCAAACGTAGTTACTTTATCTACTGTCATTTTAATTATTTCTTTTTTTTAAGGATTGCAAAGTTACAAATTCTTTGTAGTATTTAGAAAAAAGTAGTTTTAAATTATTAGTAAATAATTGGTTTTCTGTTTCTTTTTGTGAGGTAATAGTGCCAAAGTATATACGCGGCCATACTTCTGTGAGGTTTCCAATTTTCGGAAACCAGTTTTATTTCTTCAGAAGTTTTACAATTGTAGAGCTCTTTAATAGTATTTACAATTGCAATATCACCAAGAGGAATGATGTCTTTTGATTGTAAACAAAACATTAAATAAATATCTATAGTCCAATTACCTATTCCTTTTACTTTGATTAATTGATTTCTTATTTCATTATCGGTTAATTCAGATAATTTTTCAATTTCTAATGTTTTTTCGACAACTGCATTTGAAAGTGCAATTAAATAAGATGCTTTTTGCTTACTAATCGAAAATGTTCTGAGTTCATCTGGAGAATATTTTAAAATGTTCTTAGGGATTATTTCTCCAATATTTGCTTCTAAATTCTTAAAACATGCTTTTGCAGATTCTAGAGAAACTTGTTGTTCTATAATAAGTTTACAAAGTGTTTCAAAACCTTCGGGTCTATTTGGAATATAAGGATTGCCTATATCGGTATAAATTTGATTTAAGGTTTTATCTTTTTCAACTAAATATTTGAGGGAATTGATCATTAAAAATAAAAACCGAATGAAGCTTTTACGGTAAATTTATTCGCATTTGGCATGTCTAAATAACTTCCACGCCAAGCAAAATCAATTCTTAAAACCTTAAAAATATTTCCTATACCAGCATGGTATTCCCAGTATAAGTCATCTGGAGCAACATAAGTTAATCCTGAGGCATTGATTAATCTATTTTCGTTTGAAACTCTACCATATACTCCTTTTACTCCAATAATTTCTCTCCAGTTTAATTTACGTAATAATGGTATTCTAGAGAATAGTCTTCCATTAAAATGGTGCTCAAAATGTAATGAAGCATACTCATCAGCAACAAAATCATAATAATCTAAAAGATTATACGTGTTTTCAATAATAAAATAAGATTGGTTTCCTGGAACAACACCCATTAAACCTAATGGAACAGTCCCAAATATTTTTCCGGTTTCAAAAGTTGTAAATAATCTTCCAAAACCTCCAATTAAAACAGGTTGTCTGTAGAAAAATTGTAATTTTTGATAATCAAAATCACTGTCAAGAACACCTTTAAATCCTTGGCTATAGCTTAAGAATAGGCGAGCATAATTATTATCGACCTCTAATCTTTCTACTCCATAACCAACTGTTTTTCTTCCCGGCGTATATTCTAATTGGAAGTTAACTTCTGACTGTTTTACATCGCTTTTTGTTGTTGTAAAAGTGTTGTCGGTGTAATAGTCTAAACTAAATGTGTTGGATGCAGATTCTAATGTTCTATAGGATAGATTTGTTTGAAAGGTAAAGTTTTTTACAAATTCAATTTCTGCTCCTACATTTGTTAAATTAACAGATGTAAGTTTATTATTAGTTCCGCTTGAAAAGAATGAAGAGGAAGCAAAGCTTCTTCCTAAAACATCATTTGATGTAGTTAAACTAACACCAATTTGTTCTACATCTCTTCGGTTTCCTGCAGAAATAATTAACCTGTTTTTAGTGTTAACCATCCATTTTCCTGAAATACCATATTTGAATTTATCGTCTTTAAAACCATATGCTGTATAACCTTGAACTCTCCATTTGTCATTTGGTCCAAAATAAGTTCTTCCTCCAATTCGTATTCTTTGCCCTTCAACATCATTGTAACCAAATGTTGAAAATATTGGTCCAAAATCAAAGTTTCCATATTGAATATAACCGCTTCCTAATATTGTTGCAAGGTTGTAAATTCTTTTAAATCGAGGGACGGTTTCAAGTGTGTCGAGCATTTTGTATATACCAGCTTCATTTTCATTTAGCTTTTCAAATCTGTTTTCTTCCCAGTATTTGTCAGTTTTGTTGAAAACACTATTGTCGTAAAAGTTAACTTCTTCTTTGTAAAATTTATCTTCTTTTTGAATGTCAAATTTATGGTTTTTTAAAACTGTAGTCCTTTTTCCATAAACACCTTTAGAATCTTCTTTTTTGGAAAAACTAAAATCACTCATCATGTGATCTCTTTTTAATAAGAATACAGAATCATTAAGAACATCAAACTCTTGTTCAATATAAATTTCTTTTACCCAGTTTATATTTGCGCTTTTACTGGCTTCTAAGTTTATTTTTTTAATTGCAAATGTGGAATCGTTTACCCAAAATGAACCTTTAAACGTTAGTTCGTTTTTCCTTCTGGGATAATATACAATATGGTAACACCATTTGTTGTCAATATAAGAGCTATCGCTAAGAACATAGTTGTAAACATTAATTCCAGTTCTGGACAATGGGCTGACAAAATCTTTATCAAAAAATTTCAAATAATTGTCATAAATGTCGTAATTCGCATATAGATCTTTTATGAAAGTGTTTACTCCATCTCCGTTTCCAAAACCTGAATTTTTAGTTGCTTTTAAAATTTCTTTTTCTTTTTTGATAACATTGTCTCCATGAATTTCACTTACACTTTCATTTATAAAAATGGGTAGATAAGTTTTTCCGGTAATTCTAGAAGTATCAATATTATCGAAAATAAACTCCATTCCTTTAAAAACTTTACTGTTAATAAAAGCGCTGTCTAATGTATTCATGTCAAACTCTACCTTTTCATATTTATCGTATTGGTATTGTTTAAACATGTGAAGACCGTTTTTACGTTTTCGTTCCCATATTTTTCTTAAAATATCTATTGCTGGGTTATTTTTTTTTGAAGTTTTTCCTGTGTAAACTATAACTTCTTTTAAGGTTGTTCCTTCTGCTAGTTTTACAAGTAAATTTTTGTTTAACCCTGGTTTTAAATTTAGCTCTTTTGTTTCAAATCCAACAAATGATATAACTAGGGTTTCATAGTTTTTTTTGCCTTCAAAATAAAAATCACCATTTTCATCTGTAATAACACCTTCTATGGAATTTTTGAAAAACACATTAGCGAAAGCAATTGGCTCGTCAAATTCATCAACAACCTTTCCTCCAACTTTTGTTTGAGCAAAAAAGCTAGTAGTAAATAGTAATAAAAGAAATTGTATGTTCTTCATGGTGTTTTTTCCTATTCATTTAAACAAAAAACTTCATCAGCTAACTGATGAAGTTTCAAATATAATAAGTTATTTTTTATTTATATGTAACTTTTTTTACTGCTTTTATAACATCATCAGCATTTGGTAACCATTCTTTTAATAAAACTGGTGAATATGGCGCTGGTGTGTCGGCAGTTGTGATTCTTTGAATTGGTGCATCTAAAAAGTCAAAAGCACGTTCTTGAACCATATATGTTATTTCTGAAGCTACACTTGCAAAAGGCCAGGCTTCTTCTAAAACCACTAAACGATTTGTTTTTTTAACAGAGTTAATGATAGTTTCATAGTCCATTGGGCGAACGGTTCTTAAGTCAATTATTTCACAAGAAATTCCTTCTTTAGCTAATTCATCAGCCGCAAGAAAAGCCTCTTTTATAATTTTACCAAATGAAACAATTGTTACATCTGTTCCTTCTCTTTTTATATCAGCTACGCCTAAAGGTAATACGTAATCTCCTTCAGGAACTTCTCCTTTGTCTCCATACATTTGTTCAGACTCCATGAAAATAACAGGGTCATTATCTCTAATGGCTGCTTTTAATAAGCCTTTAGCATCATAAACATTAGACGGTACAACAACTTTTAAACCTGGAGTGTTTGCAAACCAGTTTTCAAATGCTTGTGAATGAGTAGCTCCAAGTTGACCTGCAGAAGCAGTAGGGCCACGAAAAACAATAGGCATGTTGAATTGACCGCCAGACATTTGACGCATTTTTGCTGCATTGTTAATAATTTGATCAATACCAACTAATGAAAAGTTAAAAGTCATGAACTCTACAATAGGACGATTTCCGTTCATTGCAGATCCAACCGCAATTCCTGCAAACCCTAATTCAGCAATTGGAGTGTCTATAACTCTTTTTGGTCCAAATTCATCAAGCATTCCTTTCGATGCTTTATAAGCGCCATTGTATTCAGCAACCTCTTCACCCATTAAATAAATAGATTCATCACGACGCATTTCTTCACTCATCGCTTCACAAACAGCTTCTCTAAATTGTATAGTTCTCATTAAGTGTAACTTCTTTAATTTGTATTGAAAGGCAAAAATAGTAAAAATTATATTATTTATATCTCAAAAAAAACGCTTTAAAGTACTTATTTTATTATTTAAGGTTGTAAAAATTACTTTTAGGTAAAAATTTATTATGCATGCATAGTATTATTTTGAATTTATTTTGTAATTTCGTAGCATTATTATTCACTTATAAACATAGAAAATGAAAATATTAGTTTGCATCAGTCATGTGCCTGATACTACCTCAAAAATCAATTTCACTAATGGTGATACAGAGTTCGATACAAATGGAGTTCAGTTTG
>PKEA01000003.1 GCA_002862805.1 Flavobacteriaceae bacterium
TTAAAAGTAGGCACAACTTTAGATTTTAATCTTACCGAAAAATGGTATGCTGGAACAAATGTATTCTTCGTTGGAGAAAGAAAAGATGTGGTTACAGTTCAAAACGATTTGTTAATTAATCCAGGAACATTTACTCAACAAGAAGTTACATTAGATAGTTATTTTGATTTAAACGCTCATGTAGGTTATAAATACAATGCACGTTTAACAGCTTTCTTAAAAGGAAACAATTTGGCAAATCAACAATACAACCGTTGGGCAAACTTCCCAGTTCAAGGAATACAAATTATGTTAGGTGCTAATTATAAGTTTGATTTTTAAATACTAACCACTAGGGTCACGAAGAAGGCATAAAGTTCACTAAAAAATTGTGCGCTTTGTGCCTTCTTTGTGCTCTTCGTGGTTCAAAAAAAAACTAAATGACAATCAAACAACAAATCTACAATCATTACCTAGAACATATAAACGATAGAATTCAAAATTATCGTGAAATGATTTCAGACTTAGCTGAAGATGCTCAAAACGATGCAAAAGGTTCTGCTGGTGATAAGCACGAAACCGCTTTGTCGATGATGCATTTAGAGCAAGAAAAATTAACGCAAAAGCTTAAAGAAGTTTTAGATCAAAAAAGTATTTTAGAAAGTATTGACATTGTTAAAATCAATAAAAAAGTAGGAATTGGAAGTTTAATTCAAACCAATACGTTTCTTTTTTTTATGAGTACAGCATTACCAAAAATCACAATTGATAATAAAGATATTGTGGCTCTGTCACCAAATTCTCCTTTAGGTAAAATAATGCTTGGAAAAGAAGTAAACGATAAATTTGAATTTAACGGAATGAAATATAAAATCTTATCAATTGAATAATCATAAAAAAACCACTCCATTGAGTGGTTTTTTTATGATTTGTAATTAAATGTGTTTGAAAAGCATTTACTTGGTTTTAAATTTATTTAAATAATCGAATTAAAGTTTTAAATTATAATCAAAAACGTATATTTAGTTTAATTTAAATTAATTTAAGTGCAATTTTGTTCCATATTTAAATAGTTTCCATTTAAACTTTTAAGGAATAACCCTTTAAACTAAAAAATATGTGCGGAATAGTATGTGCCTTCGATCTAAAACAAGCAGCTGAAACGTTAAGACCAAAAGTTTTGGAGATGTCTAAAAAAATTCGTCATCGCGGACCAGATTGGAGTGGAATTTATAGTGATGAAAAAGCAATCATGTCTCATGAGCGTTTAGCAATTGTTGACCCAGCTTCAGGTAAACAACCATTATTTTCAAAAGATAAAAGTCTGGTTTTAGCAGCTAATGGAGAAATATACAATCACAGAGAATTAAGAAAGCAATTTGAAGGTAAATACGATTTTCAAACAGAAAGCGATTGCGAAGTCATTTTGGCTTTATACCAAGAAAAAGGAGTTCATTTTATTGATGAAATGAACGGAATTTTCGGATTTGCAATTTATGATGTTGAAAAAGACGAATATTTCATTGCACGCGACCATATGGGAATTATACCATTATATATAGGTTGGGATGAACATGGAACATTTTATGTTGCTTCTGAATTGAAAGCTTTGGAGGGGACTTGTACAAAAATTCAATTATTTCCTCCAGGACACTATATGTCAAGCAAAGATGGAGAATTTGTGCAATGGTATAAAAGAGAATGGACGGAATTCGTTGCAGTAAAAGAAAACAAAACAAGTATTGAAGCAATCAAAGTTGCGTTAGAAGCAGCAGTAAAAAGACAATTAATGAGCGATGTTCCTTATGGAGTTTTACTTTCAGGAGGATTAGATTCTTCAATCACTTCGGCAATAGCTAAAAAGTATGCACAAAAACGAATTGAATCTAACGATACTTCTGATGCTTGGTATCCACAATTGCATTCTTTTGCTGTTGGTTTAGAAGGTTCACCTGATTTGGCTGCAGCCCAAAAAGTAGCAGATCATTTAAAAACAATTCATCACGAAATAAAATTCACTATCCAAGAAGGTTTAGATGCAATTAGAGATGTAATTTACAATATTGAAACCTATGACGTTACAACAATAAGAGCTTCAACTCCTATGTATTTAATGGCAAGAGTAATCAAGTCAATGGGAATTAAAATGGTTCTTTCTGGAGAAGGTTCAGATGAGTTGTTTGGAGGTTATTTATATTTTCATAAAGCACCTAACGCACAAGAATTTCACGAAGAAACCGTTCGTAAATTAAGTAAATTACACATGTATGATTGTCTTCGTGCTAATAAGAGTTTAGCAGCCTGGGGAATTGAAGGTCGTGTTCCTTTTTTGGATAAAGAATTTATGGATGTAGCTATGCGAATCAATCCACAAGATAAAATGATTAACGGAGAACGCATGGAAAAATGGGTTTTACGAAAAGCTTTCGAAGACATGTTGCCAGAAAGTGTAGCTTGGAGACAAAAAGAACAATTTAGTGATGGAGTAGGTTATAGTTGGATTGATACTTTAAAAGAAGTGGTAGCCAAAGAAGTTTCAGACGAACAATTAGCCAATGCGAAATACAAGTTTCCAATTCAAACACCAACATCAAAAGAAGAATATTATTACCGTTCAATATTTACAGAACACTTTCCAAGTGATGCAGCGGCATTAAGTGTTCCGCAAGAAGCAAGTGTAGCTTGTAGTACAAAAATCGCATTAGAATGGGATGAAGCTTTCAAAAATATGAATGATCCATCAGGAAGAGCAGTAGCAAATGTGCATACGGAAGCTTATTAGAAATGATTTCTGGTTAGATTCTTCGAAATATCTAAAAATCGAACTGTCAAATAATCGCTTTTAAGGCACTTTTTATAAATTTCAATTTTAACAAAAGACTAATTTGCTCAAATATCTAATTTTAGCCTTTTTTTATTTGATTTAAGCGACTTTTTAGAAATTAACAAATGTTAATAACTTACAGTCATTTTAAGGTGCTTTTTAGCTATTTTCTTTATTAAAACCTTATATTTGTGTGTTTAACAAAAAAAATCGTTTAAGATTTAACAATATGAGTGAAGAAATAAAGAAAAGCAATTATTCAGCAGATAGTATTCAGGCGCTAGAAGGAATGGAGCATGTTAGAATGCGTCCTTCGATGTATATTGGAGATGTAGGGGTTAGAGGACTTCATCATTTAGTGTATGAGGTAGTTGATAACTCAATTGATGAAGCAATGGGAGGCCATTGTGATGCTATTCGAGTAGATATTAATGAAGATGGTTCTGTTTCTGTAGAAGATAATGGACGTGGTATTCCTGTAGATATTCATAAAAAAGAGGGGGTTTCTGCACTTGAAGTTGTAATGACTAAAATTGGTGCCGGAGGTAAATTTGATAAAGATTCTTATAAAGTTTCTGGAGGATTACATGGAGTTGGTGTTTCTGTAGTAAATGCATTGTCTAATAAATTACGCGCTACCGTTCACAGTGCTAACGGAAATATTTACGAACAAGAATATGAAAGAGGAAAAGCACTTTATCCTGTAAAGCAAATTGGTAAAACAGATAAACGAGGAACAATTGTAACTTTCTATCCTGATGATACAATTTTTACTCAAACTACAGAGTTCTCTTACGATACTTTATCGGCACGTATGCGCGAATTGTCTTTCTTAAATAAAGGAATTACAATTACTTTTACAGATAAAAGAGAAAAAGATAAAGATGGAAATTTCTTATCAGAAGTTTTTCATTCTACAGAAGGTCTTAAAGAATATATTCGTTATTTAGATGGAAATCGTGAACCAATTATTGGTCATGTAATTTCAATGGATTCAGATAAAGGTGAAATCCCGGTTGAGGTCGCTTTAATTTATAACACATCATATTCTGAAAATATTTTTTCTTATGTAAATAACATTAATACACATGAAGGAGGAACGCATTTACAGGGTTTTAGAACAGGTTTAACACGTTCTTTAAAAAAGTATGCAGATGCTTCTGGAATGTTAGATAAATTAAAATTCGAAATTGCTGGAGATGACTTCCGTGAAGGATTAACAGCTATTATTTCAGTTAAAGTTTCAGAACCTCAGTTTGAAGGACAAACCAAAACAAAACTTGGAAATAGAGAAGTAGTTTCGCCAGTTTCTCAAGCAGTTGGAGATATGATTGAAGCTTATTTGGAAGAAAATCCTAATGATGCAAAAATCATTGTTCAAAAAGTAATCTTGGCCGCACAAGCTCGTCACGCAGCTAAAAAAGCTCGTGAGATGGTTCAAAGAAAAACCGTTATGGGTGGTGGTGGATTGCCTGGAAAATTATCTGACTGTTCAGAACAAGATCCGGCAAAATGTGAAGTATTCCTTGTAGAGGGAGATTCGGCAGGTGGTACTGCAAAACAAGGTCGTGATAGAATGTTTCAGGCCATTTTACCTTTAAGAGGTAAGATTTTGAATGTTGAAAAAGCGATGCAACATAAGGTTTTTGAAAACGAAGAAATTCGAAATATTTTTACTGCTCTTGGTGTAACTATTGGTACAGAAGAAGATAGTAAAGCTTTAAACCTTTCAAAATTACGTTATCATAAAGTAGTTATTATGTGTGATGCCGATGTCGATGGTTCACATATCTCAACTCTTATCCTAACTTTTTTCTTTAGATTTATGAAAGAGTTAATTGAAAACGGGCATATTTATATTGCAGCTCCAC
This sequence comes from Flavobacteriaceae bacterium, assembly GCA_002862805.1. Classification (GTDB taxonomy): domain Bacteria; phylum Bacteroidota; class Bacteroidia; order Flavobacteriales; family Flavobacteriaceae; genus Flavobacterium. The sequence continues at coordinate 4,675 of PKEA01000003.1, forward strand.
CTTTATATTTGGTTAAAAAAGGAAACAAAAAGGAGTATGCTTGGAGTGATAATCAACGTGATATTATTGCTAGAAATATGGGAGGATCAGCAAGTATTCAGCGTTATAAAGGTCTTGGAGAGATGAATGCAGAACAACTTTGGGATACTACGATGAATCCAGAGTTTAGAACGTTACGTCAAGTGAATATTGATAGTTTAGTAGAGGCAGATAGAATATTCTCAATGCTAATGGGAGATGAAGTTCCACCAAGAAGAGAGTTTATTGAGAAGAATGCTGCATACGCAAATATTGATGCGTAAATACCAAATTCAAATAATATTCATTTGCTCATTATTTTTTAGTTTAAAAAGTAATGCTCAATCACAATCTGAATTAGAACAGATAGGGTATCTTTTAAATGATGCCCTTTTCTATTCAGAACAATATATTATACCTGCTACTGATGCAGCAGTTTATCTTTCTTCTTCTAGTTGGGTAAGTTCACCAAAGAAAAAGAAACTTTGGGATCTAAATATGAGTTTGCACGGGAATATGTTTTTTGTTCCAAACAATGATAGGAGTTTCAGGGTTCAGAATTCTGATTTTCAGTTTTTCGAAATAGAAAATGCTTCTTCTGCAACCGTTCCAACAGCATTAGGGAATGATAATCAAATGTATTTAATTGGAGATTTAGGAGGAGAGCAAGTTCGTTTAAAAACTCCAGAAGGAATCAATCAAGAAATAGTTTTTTATCCCTATTTACAGGTTAATGTAGGGTTGCTATATGGTACAGAGTTAATAGCTCGTTATTCTACAAAAACAAAACTTAAAAAAGGTGATTATCAAGTCTATGGTTTCGGTTTAAATCATAATATAAGTCAGTATTTTAAAAGTTTAGAGGAGAAAAAAATTAATATTTCAACAGCCTTGATATACTCTAAAGAAGAAATTACATTTGATTTTTTAGATATTGATACTGCTTATGGTAATTTAGGAATCAATAAATTGTCAGGATTGGTTGATACATTTCATTTTCAATTAAGTGCATCAAAAGAGTTTGAAAGGTTAGAAGTAATCACTTCTCTTATTGCTAATATAAGTAGTTTTGAATATGTAGTAGGAGGTAAAAAAGGAGAAATAGAAGAGGCTTTTCCTTTACAACAAACTGTTAATACATTATTACAGAGAATTGCAAAAGATAATGTCAATTTTTTAGGAGAAATTTCGGCTAGGTATCAAATTGAAAAAATATTTTTACAAAGTTCATTTGCTTTTGGTAAATTTGCAAATCTAAATATAGGAGTTCAATATCAATTTTAATATATAATTTTTTAAACACAACAAAATGAAAGTAACAATAGTAGGTGCGGGAAATGTAGGTGCAACATGTGCAGACGTTATTTCGTACAGAGGAATTGCAAGTGAAGTAGTATTATTAGATATCAAAGAAGGTTTTGCTGAAGGTAAGGCTATGGATATTATGCAATGTGCTACAACAACAGGGTTTAATACAAAAGTGGTTGGTACTACTGGAGATTACTCTAAAACAGCTAATTCAAATGTAGTTGTAATTACATCTGGAATTCCTAGAAAACCTGGTATGACTCGTGAGGAATTAATTGGTATTAATGCAGGAATTGTAAAATCTGTTGCAGAAAATATTTTAAAACATTCTCCAAATGCTATTATTGTAGTAGTGTCTAATCCTATGGATACAATGACATACTTAACATTAAAAGCAACAGGATTACCAAAAAATAGAGTAATAGGAATGGGTGGAGCTTTAGATAGTTCTCGTTTTAAATATTTCTTGTCTCAAGCATTACAAAAACCAGGAAATGATGTTCAAGGAATGGTTATAGGTGGTCACGGTGATACAACTATGATTCCATTAACTCGTTTAGCTTCTTATAATGGTTCACCAGTTTCTAATTTCATGTCTCAAGAAGAAATGGATAAAGTAGCGGCTTCAACTATGGTTGGTGGTGCAACTTTAACAGGTCTTTTAGGAACTTCAGCTTGGTATGCACCAGGAGCTTCGGTAGCATTTTTAGTAGACAGTATCTTAAATGATCAAAAACGTATGATTCCATGTTCAGTTATGTTAGATGGAGAATATGGTCAAAGCGATATTTGTATTGGTGTTCCATGTATCATTGGTAAAGATGGTGTTGAACAAATTGTAGATGTAAAATTAAATGATGCTGAAAAAGCATTATTTGCTAAGTCTGCTGAAGCTGTTAGAAATATGAATGCAGATTTAAAAGCTGTTTTGTAATTCTCACAAAATAGGATTAAAAAACTGTCAAACTTTATTGACAGTTTTTTTATTTTAATAAAGTATCAGGAAAGTGTATAATTAATTGATAAAAACCGATTTTATTGCCAAATAAAATTGGTTAATCCTATTGTAATATATATATTTGTCCGTTTTTATACAAAAAGATTAATTAATTTATAGTAATAATGCAGAATAAAGGACTGATTAAATTTTTCGCAATTATTTTCGCGTTGGTATGTATTTACCAACTTTCATTCACTTTTGTAGCTAATAGCATAAATAGTGATGCCAAAACATTTGCAAAAGGAGATTTTTCTAAAGAATTAAGATATTTAGATTCTATTGGAAAAGAAAATGTTTTCTTAGGTAAAACATACAATGAAGTTAGAGATAATCAATTACAAAAAGGTCTTGACTTAGAAGGTGGTATTAACGTAATACTACAAATCTCGGTTAAAGATGTTTTAAACGGATTAGCAAATGATTCTAAAAATCCTGGGTTTAAAAAAGCGTTAGCAGATGCTAAAAAAAACCAATCAGGAAATCAAGATTATATTGACGCATTTTTTGTTGAAGCAAATAATGCTAATTTAAAATTAGCTAGCGCAGATATTTTTGGAAATAGAAATTTAGATGAGGTAATTAAATTTGACATGACAAATGCTCAAGTTGAACCAATCATCAAACAAAAAGTTATCGAATCAGTTGAAAGTGCTTTTAAAGTATTAAGAGAACGTATCGATAAATTTGGTGTTACTCAACCTAATATTCAAATGTTAGGAAACTCTGGAAGAATCTTAGTTGAATTGCCTGGAGCTAAAGATGTAGATCGTATTAAAAAATTATTACAAAGTACTGCTCAATTAGAATTTTGGGAAACTTTTAAAGTAGAAGAGATTAGCGGTTTCATAGTCGCTGCTAATGAAGCTTTAAAGAAAACAGAAGTTGAAGTTAAGTCTGAAGTAGTTGAAAATGCTGCAACAGGAATTGATTCTTTATTAACAGATAAATCTGCCGATACGATTAATAAATCTAACGGACCTTTATTTGATAAAATGTTAATGGGTGGTCAACAAGGTTCTCCTTATGTTGGTATCTTTTTAACAAAAGACACTGCACAAGTTAGAGCATATTTAACAAGAAGTGATATTAAATCTTTATTACCTGCTGAATTAGCAAATGTTAAATTTGTATGGGGTAAAATCGATGAAAAAAAACCAGAAGGTGTTGAGTTATATGCCTTAAAAGGAAGTAGAGATGGTAAAGCTCCTATTAGCGGTGGTGTTATTGTAGATGCTACTGATACTTTTGATCAAATGGGTAAACCAGCCGTTTCTATGCAGATGGATGGAACTGGAGCTAGATTATGGGAAAAATTAACAGGATCAGTTTCACAGCAAGGTAATGCAATTGCAATTGTATTAGATAATACGGTTTATTCAGCACCTGGTGTAAGTAGAGGTGCTATTTCTGGAGGTCGTTCTGAGATTTCTGGTGATTTTTCAATTAATGAAACTAAAGATTTAGCAAATATTTTAAAAGCCGGTAAATTACCTGCTGCTGCTGAAATTGTTCAATCAGATGTTGTTGGTCCATCATTAGGTAAAGAAGCAATCGATAGCGGATTAATGTCTTTTATCATTGGTTTCTCATTAGTGTTAATTTGGATGGTAATTTATTATGGTAAAACTGGTTTCTACGCAAACTTAGCTTTATTGGTAAATATTTTATTCATTTTTGGAGCTTTAGCAAGTTTTGGAGCTGTATTAACATTGCCTGGTATTGCTGGTATCGTATTAACAATTGGTATGGCGGTTGATGCTAATGTAATTATATATGAAAGAGCAAAAGAAGAATTAGACGAAGGTAAATCAGTTGAAGAAGCAGTAAATTACGCATATACTTGGAAAGGTGCAATGTCATCTATTTTTGACGCAAATATTACTACTGCAATTACTGCAATTATATTATTAGTATTTGGTACAGGACCAATAAAAGGTTTTGCTACTACATTATTAATTGGTATTATAACTTCACTTTTTACCGCTGTTTTTGTTACTAGAATGTTCTTAGATTGGAGTTTGTCTAGAAAAGAAAATATTACGTTCTCAACATCAATTACTAAAAATTGGTTTAAAAACTTAAACTTTGATTTCTTGTCAAAAAGAAAAATTACTTACGCTATTTCAGCTGTAATGATTATTTTAAGTTTAGTTTCTTTATTTACTAAAGGATTAAATCAAGGTGTTGATTTTGTTGGAGGTAGAACATATCAAGTTCGTTTTGAAAAACCTGTATCTGCACCAGAAGTTGCTGCAGATTTAACAGCTGTTTTTGGAAGTGCTGAAGCTAAAGTGTATGGAAACGAAAGTCAGTTAAAAATTACTACAAAATATAAAGTTGACGAAGAAGGTGAAGGAATAGATAAAGAAGTAAATCAAATGTTATTTGAAGCTCTAAAAAAACACTTACCAGCTGATTTAACTTATGACCAATTTGTAAAATCTTATGACGGTAAACAATATGGTGTAATGCAAGCTTCTAAGGTTTCTGGAACTATTTCTAAAGATATTAAAACAAACTCTATTTGGGCTGTATTAGGTTCTTTATTAGTTGTTTTTGCATATTTGATGATTTCATTTAGAAAATGGCAATTTGGATTTGGAGCAGTTGCAGCAGTTGCTCATGATGTTATTATTGTATTAGGTATTTTCTCTTTTGGTTATACATTTTTACCATTTAATATGGAGTTAGACCAAGCATTTATTGCGGCTATATTAACGGTTATTGGTTATTCTTTAAATGATACTGTAATTGTGTTTGATAGAGTTCGTGAATATCTAGATTATAACTCTTCTTCAGATTTCAATGGATTAGTAAATAAAGCATTAAATTCTACTTTAAGTAGAACAATCAATACTTCTGCAACAACTTTAGTTGTATTAGTTGCAATCTTCATTTTTGGAGGTGAAACTATTAGAGGATTTGTATTTGCTATTTTAGTGGGTATCTTAGTTGGTACTTATTCATCTATTTTCGTTGCAACACCGTTAATGAAAGATGTAATGAGTGATAAAGAAGCTAAGAGAATGGCTGAATTTAAGAAAGAAGATTAATTTCTTTTCAATATATAAAAAAAGTCCTGATGAAAGTCAGGACTTTTTTTGTATATTTATTTGAAAATAAGCATGTTATGTGCTTTTAAAATCTATTTCTAATTAAATTCTATTACTATGAAAAAATTAAGTACCTTATTTGGAGTTATGATTATTACAGTAATTCTTGTTTCATCTTGTAAGAAAGGTAATGAACCAATGAATGAAGAAGTTGTTTTAGAAGACACTTTAGAGGTTTCTAAAGAGATTGTTTTTGAGCCAGTCACAGATTCGTCATCGAAAGCGAATAGTCTCTTAAAATTTAAGATTATGCCCATTGAAAGTGACGCCAATGGAGATCCAGCTTCTAAAATTTATGTTTCTACCGATTTAGCTCTTGATTTTGTTGCATCTATCACAGGGAAAGCAATAATTATAAAAAATGATGAGTTTAGTAAATTTAATATTCCAGCAGAAGCTGTATCGGCTTGTGGATCTATGTTTAAAGGTGTTGGAACATATTTTTATATTATTGATGCTAAATCAGGCTATAAAATTTTTAAAGGAACTCAAGACAATTCTAGTCCAGATAAGGTTTTTAAATGGGAAGAATTTAAACAAATTAATTAATTATGTACTTCTTATGATTAAGTTAAACTTTTTAATTCTGTTAGTTGCCGTTCTTTTTATGTCATGTAATCCAAATTATGTTTTTAATGATTTTAATTCCAATTTTGAATCAAATAGGTGGAATTCTAATGAAGAAGTAGTTTTTGAGTTTGATAATGAAAACGACATAAAAGTTAGTTCAATTAACCTGCACATTAGACATATTTATGATTTTCAATTTGCGAATGTTCCAACTGAAGTAATTATTATTTTTCCTAATGGTTCCAATGAAAAATTTCATTTAGACGTTAAGTATAAGGATGAAACAGGAAAAGAATTAGGTCAATGCTCAGGAGATATTTGTGATTTATATACACCAATTACAAGTAACATAAATTTAAGAAAAGGTAAATATAAGTTTATAGTTAAAAATAAATTTCCAAGTTCATTTTTGCCTAATGTATTAGGAGTAGGAATTTTAATTGAAAAGTAATTTATAAAAAAAGGCTCTGCAATTCAGAGCCTTTTTTTATGTGTTTTATATTGTTTTTTTACTTTTAACTATGAAATAAAAACCAGCTATTATAAATGGAATACTTAACCATTGTCCAGTTGAAAGAGCCGAAAATATTGGATTTTCCTCAAATCCACCTTGACTCCCTTTTACAAATTCTACAAAGAAACGAACTGTCCATAGTAAAACTAAAAATGTTCCAAATAATAAACCTTGCTTGTTTCTAGCTTCTGTTTTCCAATACATGTAATATAAAATTACAAAAACAAAAATATATCCAAATGCTTCATATAATTGTGCAGGATGTTTTGGAACAACATCAGCTAGTAATTGAGCAAACTGTGGATTGTTTTCAATGGCTTTATAGGCTTCATTAGTGTTTCCTATTTGTGTTGCTTCAAATGCTTGTCTTGGTGAATACCAATCTCTAATAAACTTAATTCCGAAAGAAGAAGTTGTTTCAGTACCTACAATTTCAGAATTCATAAAGTTTCCTAAACGAACAAAAATAGCTCCACTAGCAACTGGAATTACAATTCGGTCCAAAATCCATAAAATAGGTTTATGAATTACTTTTTTACTGTAATAAAGCATTACAATTATAATTGAAATTGCTGCGCCATGACTTGCTAATCCAGCGAAACCCGTAAATTCCCAACCTTGAATGATTCCTAGTATTGATTCGTTGGCGTTTTCTCTAATAGGTAATAAAATTTCTAATTTATGATCTTTAAAATAATCCCAATCGTAAAAGAAAACATGTCCTAAACGGGCACCAACTAAAGTTGCCAATACTGTTGAAACGAATAAGTTGTCTAGTTTTTCTAAAGTTTCACCTTCTCTTTCATAAATAGCTTTCATTAAGTACCAGCCTAATCCAAAAGCAATTACAAACATTAAACTGTAAAAACGCAGATTTATAAATCCTAAATCAATTCCTCCAGAAGGATTCCAAATCATATTTAAAGCGTAAAGCATATTGATGTATTTTTTTATTTGTGGTTAAAAATAAATATTATAATTGGTAAAGTTGTTAAAAAATAGTCAAAACTCAAGGCACAGGATCATAGCCGCTTTTTCCCCATGGATGACAACTTAAAATTCTTTTTACAGCTAAAAATCCCCCTTTAAATAATCCGTATTTTTTTAAAGCTTCAATAGAATAGTGCGAGCATGTTGGTTCAAACCTACAAGCAGCAGGAGTGTACGGAGAAATAGCAACTTGATAAAATCGAAACAAAAATATAAATGGATAAGCTAATATTTTTACAATTTTTTTAATCATTTGTATTCTTAGTTTATGCTAAATCCAGTTCCGTCTTTGCCATCTTTTAACTGAATGCCAAGCGCAAGTAATTTATCTCTGATTTCATCAGATAAACCCCAGTTTTTATTGGCTCTAGCTTCATCACGCATCTCAATTAACATATTTACAACTCCTTCTAGTTTGTTATTGTCTGAACTTACGCTAGTAGATGTATTTTCTAAATTAAGACCTAAAACATCATTTATAAAAGTATAAAGTGTTTCGTTTAATATTGCAATATCTTCTCTTGTAAGTGTTTCTTTTTTATCATTTACTAAATTAATAAAACGAACAGCTTCAAACAATTGTGCAATTAAAATAGGCGTATTAAAATCGTCATTCATTGCATCATAACACGCTTTTTTCCAACTTTTAATATCTAATGAAGAAGTTAAGCTTGTTTCAAGGTTTTTGCTTAATTTATATGCATCAGCTAATCTATTAAATCCTTTTTCACTAGCAATCATAGCATCGTTAGAAATATCTAAAACACTTCTGTAATGTGCCTGTAAAAAACAAAAACGAACAATATTAGGATGAAAAGCTTTTTCAAAGAAATTATTTTCACCATTAACTAATTCCATTGGTAAAATATAATTCCCAGTCGATTTACTCATTCGTAAACCATTCATAGTTAACATATTAGTGTGCATCCAGTAATTTACAGGAGAAACGCCGTTACAAGCTTTTCCTTGAGCAACTTCACACTCATGATGCGGGAATTTTAAATCCATTCCGCCACCATGAATATCAAATGTTTCGCCTAAATATTTAGTACTCATTGCAGTACATTCTAAATGCCAACCCGGAAACCCAGCTCCCCAAGGAGAGTTCCATCGCATAATATGTGCTGGAGACGCATTTTTCCACAAGGCAAAATCTTGAGGGTTTTTCTTTTCAGATTGTCCGTCTAAATCTCTAGTATTAGCAAATAATTCATCAATATTTCTATTGCTTAACTCGCCATAATTTAACCCTTTTTTATTGTAGGCTAAAACATCAAAATAAACAGAACCTTTACTTTCGTAAGCAACCCCAACTTCAATTAATTTTTCAATCAATTCAATTTGCTCAATAATATGTCCGGTTGCGGTTGGCTCAATAGTAGGAGGTAAGAAGTTGAAATTATCTAAAACCTTATGAAAACCAACTGTATATTTCTGTACAATTTCCATTGGTTCAAGTTTTTCTAATCGCGATTGTTTCACAAATCGGTCATTATCAACATCTCCATCATCTGTTAAATGCCCAGCGTCAGTAATATTTCTTACATAGCGAACATTAAATTCTAAATGTTTTAAATAGCGGTATATTACATCAAAACTCATAAAAGTTCTTACGTTTCCTAAATGTACATTGCTGTAAACTGTTGGTCCACAAACATACATTCCTATGTTTCCTTCATGGATAGGTTTAAAAACTTCTTTGTTTCCTGTAAGTGTGTTGTAAATTTTTAAGTCTTGACTTTTATATAATTGCATGATTATTTTTTTAGGAGCTATTCCTGCTATTCGCTATATCTTTACATTTTATTTCGCAAGCTTCATAAAATGTTAAAGGATACCGCTGCTATCAGGGCTAGGTTCAAAATTAAATAAAAATGATGAATTTAAAAGCTAAATTCATCATTTATATAATTAAAATGTAGTGTCTAATTTTATATAATCGAGAAATTCTCTTCTTGTTTTATCTTCTTTGAATTTTCCACCAAATTCAGCAGTAACCGTACTGCTTTCAATATCACGTATACCTCTAGAGTTTACACATAAATGTTTTGCATCGATTACGCAGGCAACATCTTTTGTACCCAAGACTTTTTGAAGCTCTTCAACAATTTGAATAGTTAAACGTTCTTGTACTTGCGGACGTTTTGCAAAATAATCTACAATTCTATTCATTTTAGATAATCCTACAACTGTTCCATTTGAAATATAAGCAACATGAGCACGACCAACAATAGGTAACAAGTGATGTTCACAAGTAGAATATACAACTATGTTTTTTTCAACAAGCATTTCATTGTACTTGTATTTATTGTCAAATGTAGAAGAACTTGGTTTTTTAGCAGGATTAAGTCCTCCAAAAATTTCTTTAACAAACATTTTTGCAACTCTATTAGGAGTTCCTTTTAAGCTGTCGTCAGTTAAATCCATTCCTAAAGTTATAAGAATGCTTTCTACGTCTTTCTTAATTAATTCAATTTTATCTTCATCAGAAACATCAAAAGCACCTTCTCTTAATGGAGTGTTTGCACTTGTAGCAATATGATTATTTCCTAATTCTTCTTGTAAATCTTCTTTATTTATCATTGTTAATAATAAAATTAATATAGCAATTTTTAGAATTGCAAAGATAAATAATAAACTTTAAATAAAAGTATTTTGTTAAATTTTAAGAAAATAAAAGATTAAAATTAAATTATTGTTAAATTTGCGTATCTACAACTATAATATAAAAACATAAAAATGAAAAAAGTTTACTTTAAAATATTGGTAGTTTTACTAATATGTAATTTTAGTTTTTCTCAAACTAAAACTAATTTCACACTAGAAAATTTTAAAATTAATTTAACTGAATCACCTGCATCTACTTCATATATTGATACTTATGCAAATTTAAAGTGGGACGCTGGCTTAATGAATAAAGAAACTTCTTTAAGTAAGATTTATCTAGAAATTGTTCCTATTATGGACTGCTGGAACAATGTTAATGCTACTGATTTAAAGAAAACCATTTTTATTGATTTAAAAAATGAAAGTGTTAAAAAAGTTAATAATCATATGATTACTCACAAAAATTTGGCATCTAAGTGCTTCAAATGGCGTATACGTTTTGTTGGGAAGCAGGGAAATCAAATGACTTCGTGGAATTATCATTTATTTATTAAATAATTATGAAGAAAATATACTTATTTATTGGTTTGATATTTTCAATAGTATCATTCTCTCAAGGACCCGGTGGAAGTTGTGCAACTATTGCATCTTTTTGTGGAGATTCCTCAGTTCCGTTTAATAACGTTACTAATACTGCTAATTTAGGAGGTATAGGCTGTTTGGGTACTTCACCTAACGGTGCTTGGTATACATTTCAGGTAAGTACACCAGGTTTATTGGAATTTGAAATTTCTCAAACAAATGCTGCTGGAGTAGGAATTGATGTAGATTTTATTTGTTGGGGACCTTTTACATCGGATCCACGTTTAAATCCAAATTTATGTACTACTACTTTAGAAGATTATCCAAATGGTAGTAATGCATCAGCAAATAATGAAGTAGCCTGTAGTTATTCAGCTGCCCCTGTTGAAAATTTTTCAATACCTAATGCTGTCGCTGGAAATTTTTATGTTCTTTTAATAACAAACTATTCGAATCAATCAGGTACTATTACTTTCGATCAAACTAATAATACTGGTGGTACAAATGGTTCTACAAATTGTGAAATTTGTGGTGTTACTCTTGGACCAGATAGATTTATATGTAACTCGTCTGTTTCTTCAGTAACTTTAACAGCGAATTTTTATTCTCCACCAACAACTCCAACAACACTTTCTTATAGATGGTATTTAGGTGGTGCTTTACAAACTACTACTACAACAAATACTTTAACCGTTAATCAAAATGGACTTTGGCGAGTTGAAGTAGATAGAGTCGCTTGTACGCCGACTGAATATGATGAAATAGTTGTTGATATTGCTTCTGGTATTTCATCAAATAGTATCGGCCCATACTATGGTCAAGCAGGAGAGTGTAATCCAACTTTTGATTTAACTAGTTATTTAAATGATTTAATGACTCCGAATAATCCTGCAAATTATACTTATGAGTTTTATGATTTATCTGACGGTAGCTTAATTCCTGACCCTACAAATTTTACACCTACTTCTACTACCCAAGTAATTATTAAAATTACTCTTGGTATTTGTGAAAGTTTTTCTGATCCAATTGATATTATTGTAGATTGTATTCCAGCTACTTGTTCTTTAACACTTACTTCTGCTGCAGTTACAACTACTCAATCAGTTTGTTTAAATCAACCAATTACAAATATTGTTTATACCCCAGGTGGCTCTGCAACAGGCGTAGTATTAGCTTCTGGTTCTTTTCCAACAGGTGTTACTGGTAGTTTTGCTTCAGGCGTATTTACAATAACAGGTACTCCAACTCAACTAGGAACTTTTAATTATACGGTCGAAACAGTTGGTTGTACTACTAATCTTCAGTTGTCTGGAACAATTACTGTTAATGATCTTCCTTCCTTGACTTCTTTATCAAGTAATAGCCCTATATGTTATGGAGAAGATGCAATTTTCTATTTTGTTGGTACTGCAAACTCTACTGTTTCTTATACTTTAAATGGTGGTTCAACGGTGTTAACAGTTCCTTTAGATGCTTCTGGAAATGGTTCTGTAACAATTGCTGGTGCAACCACAAATAATACAATAAATTTATCTAATATAGCTGTTGGTTCTTGTAATTCAAGTCTTTCAAATTCTGAATCTGTTGTTATTCAAGCGCAGCCTACGGCAGGAACAAACGGAACATTAACTGTTTGTCAAGGAACTACACCAACAAATGCACAATTATTTGCACAGTTAGGTGGAACACCAGATCCTTCAGGAACATGGACAAATTCAGGTCTAGTGTATACATATACAGTAGCAGCTGTTGCGCCTTGTACTGTTAATCCAACTGCTACAGTAACGGTTACAGAACAAGTACAACCTAATGCAGGAACAAATGGTACATTGACTGTTTGTCAGGGAACTACACCAACAAACGCAGAGTTATTTGCACAGTTAGGTGGAACTCCTGATACAACCGGAACATGGACAAATTCAGGACTAGTTTATACATATACAGTAAATGCGGTTGCTCCTTGTACAGGAACGGCTACAGCAACGGTTACTGTTACAGAACAAGTACAACCTAATGCTGGAACAAATGGTACACTGACTGTTTGTGCTGGAACTACACCAACAAACGCAGAGTTATTTGCACAGTTAGGCGGAACACCAGATACAACA
>PKEA01000077.1 GCA_002862805.1 Flavobacteriaceae bacterium
ACCTGGGTACATCCAAACAACATCAACAATTAAAGTATATTTAGCACTTTTTAAACCTTCTTGAAAAGTAAGATCTTTCTTCTTTTTAGTCAAAACAATATTTACTAATTCAGTAAATTTTGGTTGCCAAGCTAATTCTTTACTTGCTTCCCATTTTTTTGCCCAAGTATCACCGTTCCCTTTTGCTTTTTCATTTAAATCAGCAGTTCTTTCTGCAACATATTGATCTTCAGTTAATTCTTCTTTCATTAGTTTTAAGTTTTCATAAGAAAACTCTACATTAACTTCTTTTTGACCAGCTAAAAATTTATAATCTCCACTTTTAACTTTTACTTTCTGTGCCATTCCAATTGAAGAAACCAATAACACTGCTAAAATTGCAATTTTTTTCATTATAATTTGATTTAGATTAAATATTATGTAAATAAAATATTATTTTTTTATATAAAAAACTTTTAAGGAAAAAATTATTTTTTCTTAGCTTTTACTTTACATGTATTTATTCCAAAAACCGTGTATAAAGGACAAAACTGTATAGAAGAAGTAAGAATTAATACTAAACCAACTGCTAATAATCCCCATTTTAAATTTCCATCAAAAGAACCTGAAAGCGCTAAAATAACACCTATAATTCCAAGGATAATTCGCAAAAAGCGATCTCCATTACCAACATTTTTTTTCATAATTATTTTGTTTTAATTAGTTTTCAATTGGTTTATCTGCTTGTTTCCAGCTTGTAATTCCACCGTCTAAGTCTGAAATATTTTTAAAACCCTGAACTTTTAATTTAGAAGCAGCTTTTGCACTTCTTCCACCTGATTTGCAATACACCATAACAGGTTTTTCTTTATCAAGTTTTGCCATTTCAGCATCAAAATTATCGTCCATAACATTAACATTTATTGCATTTGGCAAATGTCCTTCAGCAAACTCTTCTGGTGTTCTTACATCAACCAATTGTACGTTTTCAACGTCTAACTTTTGTTCAAATTTATCTGAATTTAAAAGCTCAACTCCATCTGTTTTAGTTTTTAAACAAGAGACTAAAGAAAATACTACTAATGCTAAAAAGGCAATTTTAAATTTCATAGGTAATAAGATTATTATTTATTTTGGAAACTAATATACAAAAAAATTAATTTAAATGTTCACGAATTATTTTAACTAAATCATTTCTACCTAAAACTCCAGATTGTCTCCATAACATTTGTCCGTTTTTAAACAAAAGCATTGTAGGAACACCTCTTACCATAAACTCAGAAGCTAAATCTTGATGTTGATCTACATTAATTTTAATAATTTTCACATCATCTTTTAAAACCGCTTTTACTTCTTGTAAAATTGGAGCTAAAGTTTTACAAGGTCCGCACCAATCAGCATAAAAATCTACTAATGTTAATTGTTCCTGACTTATTATTTCATTAAATTTTGCATTCATAATTTTAAATTTTAAACAAATTTACAACAACAATTAATCCAAATATGTAATATATGTTACATTTATGACAATATGACAATTATCATTTTTTATTGTTTTGTACTAAAGTACTTTTGATTTAAATTCTCAAAGCATGCAATCTTCATTAGTACAAAAATATAATGTTCCAGGACCAAGATACACCAGTTATCCTACGGTGCCTTATTGGGAGGAAAATACATTTTCGTATTCTAATTGGAAAAAATCCTTAATAGAAACATTTAATCAATCTAATTCTACTGACGGAATTAGTCTTTATATTCATTTACCCTTTTGCGAGAGTTTATGTACTTTTTGTGGATGTCATAAACGAATTACAAAACGTCACGAAGTTGAAAACCCATATATTAAAGCAGTTTTAAAAGAATGGGAATTATATTGCAACCTATTTGATGAAAAACCAATTATTAAAGAAATCCATTTAGGGGGAGGAACACCAACATTCTTCTCTCCTGAAAATTTAAAAACTTTAATAGAAGGTATTACTAAAGAAAGTATCATTACTGATGACCATGAATTCAGTTTTGAAGGACATCCAAACAATACTTCACGCGAACATTTACAAACTTTATACGATTTAGGCTTTCGTAGAGTGAGTTTTGGCGTACAAGATTACTCTGAAAAAGTGCAAAAAGCCATTCATAGAATTCAACCATTTCATAATGTGGCAAAGGTAACACTTTGGGCAAAAGAAATTGGCTACACATCTATCAGTCACGATTTGGTTTTTGGGTTGCCTTTTCAAACACTTGAAGATGTTTTAGATACAATTGATAAAACCAATTCTCTTCATCCAGATAGACTTGCTTTTTACAGCTACGCTCACGTGCCTTGGATAAAAGGAAACGGTCAACGAGGTTTTAATGACGAAGATGTTCCTAAAGATGATGCAAAACGCCAATTGTATGAGCAAGGTAAAATTCAACTAGCAAAACATGGTTTTCACGAAATAGGAATGGATCACTTTGCATTAGAAAACGATTCTATGTTTACTTCTTTTAAAGAAGGAAAACTACATCGTAATTTCATGGGTTATACAACTACTAATACCAAATTAATGATTGGATTAGGCGTTTCGTCAATTAGTGATAGTTGGACAGCATTTGCTCAAAACGAAAAGGTTTTAGAAGATTACTATGCGCGTTTAGATAAAGATGAAATCCCAGTATATCGCGGACATATTTTAAATAATGAAGATTTAATCATTCGCAGACATATTTTAAACATTATGTGTCAATTTCAAACTTCTTGGCATAATGAAAGTGACCAATTTCCAGAATTAGAAGCTGTTTTAGAATCATTAAAAGAAATGGAAAAAGACGGTTTGTTACAGTTTAACAAAAATCAATTGGTGGTAACAGAAGAGGGAAAAGCATTTATTCGTAACATTTGTATGGCTTTTGATTTACGACTAAAACGTAATGCTCCACAAACCCAATTGTTTTCAATGACGATTTAAAGCTCAATTGATAATGGATAATTAACAATTAATAATGTTTGTTACTTGTTTTCTGAATTCTGACTTCTAACTTCTGACTTAAAAATACTACCTTTGCGGCAAACGCATTATACATGAAAACATTTCAGGATTTTGATTTACCAAAATCATTACAAAAAGCTTTAGATCAATTAGGCTTTGTTGCTCCTACTCCTATTCAAGCAAAATCATTCTCGGTAATTTTATCAGGAAGAGATATGATGGGAATTGCTCAAACAGGAACAGGGAAAACTTTTGCTTATTTGTTACCCATTTTAAAGCAATGGAAGTTTCAAAAAACAGACACCCCTAGGGTTGTAATTCTAGTTCCAACACGTGAATTAGTAGTACAAGTTGTAGAAGAAATTGAAAAGTTGACCGAATTCATGTCGGTTCGTTCATTAGGAATTTACGGTGGTGTTAATATTAACACACAACGAAAAAACTTAGCAGAAGGCGTTGATGTTTTAGTAGGAACTCCTGGTAGAGTTATGGATTTAGCCTTAGATGGCGTTTTGCGTTTTGATGTTCTTCAAAAATTAATCATTGATGAGTTTGACGAAATTTTGAACTTAGGATTCCGAGTGCAATTAACTTCTATCTTGTCGATGATGAAAACTAAAAGACAAAACATTTTGTTTTCGGCAACCATGACCGAAGATGTTGATGCTATTTTAGATGAATTTTTTGAATTTCCAGAAGAAGTTTCTTTGGCTCCAAGCGGAACACCGTTAGAACAAATTACTCAAAAACTATATCATGTTCCTAATTTCCTTACGAAAGTAAATGTAATTAAGCATTTATTAGCAACAGATGAAACTACCGAACGTGTTTTAATATTCGTAAACAACAAAAAGTTAGTAGATGTTGCCCACGAATTGATTAATGAAGATTTTCCTGATCAATTTGGAGTAATTCACTCTAATAAAACACAAAACTATCGTTTGCAATCGATGGCGAGTTTTCAAAGCGGCGAATTGCGTGGTTTAATAACTACCGATGTTATGGCGCGTGGTTTGGATATTTCTGATATTACTCACGTTTTCAACTTACAATTTTCGGAAGTACCAGAACAGTACATTCATAGAATTGGTCGTACCGGTCGTGCCGATAAAGAAGGTGTTGCCATAAGTTTTGTTGCGCCTTACGAAGAAGATAAATTATTAGCAGTTGAAGAATTAATGAATCAAGAAATTGATGTTGTTGAATTTCCTGAAGATATTATTATTGAAGAAAAGAAATTGGAGTTTGAAAAAGACAAACGCAAGTTAAAAGGAACTTCAAAAAAACCAGCTGTTGATGAACGTGGCGCTGCTTTCCATGAAAAGAAAGACAAAAACAAAAAAGTAAACCTTGGCGGACCTTCTAAAACGAAAACCAAAAAAACAGCTCCTCGTAACCGTGCTGTAGAAGCAAAACGTGCTGCAAAGTTTAAGAAAAAGAAAAAATAAGTGATTAGTGATTAGTGATTAGTGAAACTACAATTCGTCACTTCGAGTGTTTTGTGTAATGAAATGGAACAAAATGTATCGAGAAGCTTTTTACGAATGAACATCTTAGTACTTCTATCTAAAAGCGAAGCGACTTAATAAATAACACAAAAACTATGTGTCTATGTGGTTAAAAAAACAACAGATTTTAATATTTATTTTTCAACTTAAAACTAAGAACATATAACTTAGAACAAAAAAATGGCATCAGATTACATACAAGACGAACAATACAACGGAAATAGTTTCACCGAAGAAGATATAAAGTACAAAGAGTTTGAAAACTGCACGTTTACCAACTGCGATTTTAGAGCCTGTACGTTTCAAAGTGTGTATTTTTTTGATTGTGTTTTTGTAGAATGTAATTTTAACGATACCAAAATTAATTACGTTTCCTTGCGTGGTGTTGAGTTTAACAAATGTGACTTTACCAATGTTAACTTTGCCATGACCGACCAAGTAATTTACGATTTTAACTTTACCAATTGCTTACTCGATTATGCTAAGTTTTACAAACTAAAACTAAAAAGAATGCGTTTTATAGGCTGTAGCTTAGTGGCTGCCGATTTCATGGAAAGCGATCTTACCGAAGCCATTTTTGATAATTGCGATTTACGCCGCACCGTTTTTATAAAAACCATTGCCAACAAAGCCGACTTTTCTACCAGTTACAATTTTACTATTGACCCAGAACAAAACAAACTAAAAAAAGCACAATTTTCTACTGAGGGTTTAAAAGGTTTGCTAGAAAAATACGATTTGGTTATTCATTAGTTGTTGAAAACTTAACATATCTTACAGAAAAAATAGCGCCATTTAATATGGCGTTTTTCTTATATTTGAATTTGTAAACAATTACAAACGAAAACAAACACTTATAAACGTTTATGTATAGCGCATATAAGTTAGTTACCAGCAACTACAGAAAGAAAATCTAATGAAACAAACAACACTATCCTCAATTGAAAATATTCATAAATTCTTGGAAAGATTTCGTAAATCTAGTCAATTTAAATTTCGAGGACAAAGTGATAAAGATTGGGAGTTAATTCCAAAAGCTGGTCGCAAACAATATAAAAATATTGAAGACTTTAAAATATTTGAACATTGGAAAAGAAGAGCACTTTCATACTTAGAAAAAGAAAGTTACAGTGAATGGGAATTACTTTCAATCGCTCAACATAATGGTTTACCAACTCGATTATTGGATTGGACGCATGTTCCACTTGTAGCACTTTTTTTCGCTGTTTCTGATAACTATGACAAAGACGGTTCTTTATATATTTACAAAGGAAGCCACAGAGCAAATCATCAAGAATTTGACCCTTTTTATAATTTTACAAAAATTACAATTTATCAACCTAACACTTCTTCAAATAGAATTGCAAATCAATTTGGGTATTTTACAGTGCATACTGATCCAAAAACACCATTAAATAAAGATACTTCTGATGCATATTTAGAAAAGTTAATAATTCCAGCAAATATGAAAAAAGATATAGTTTATATGCTTAATCATTATGGTATTAATTATTTGAGTCTCTTTCCAGATTTAGATGGCCTATCTAGACATTTAAGTTGGTTTGCTGAAAATAGTACTTTCTGGAATAATACATTTGACGAAAATGAGATTGAAGATGGTAAATAGCTGCTGGTAACAGCCGTTTGTAGCAATTGCTAGGCTCGGTTTGTGTTCGGAATTTTCTCCGAAAATTCTATGAGGAGTTTTGTACTTGTAATCTTTTGTTATAAATTTACGCAACTGCCACAAGCGGCAACACGTTAAAAACACAATGCAAGAAAAAATCAAAACACTTAAAATCATACATCTAGCACTATGTGCTGGGTTAATTATGGCATATATTATTATTGGCCAAATAACATCGTTAGAAGCATTAAAACTTCCTGAAATAGACAATAATTCCATAGTATATTTACTAATTCCATTTATGGCATTTTCAATAAGTAACGTATTGTTTAAATCACAATTAAAAAAGGCACATCCAAAAGCCAGTCTAGAAGAAAATTTACCTGTTTACCAAACCGCATCTATTATGCGTTGGGCAATATTAGAAGGTGCAGCTTTTGTTTTGTTAATCTTAAAAAAAGAATTTATCGTTTTTGGTATATTGCTAATTGCTTACCTCCTATTTTTACATCCTACAGAAGAGAAAATTAAGAAAGATTTAAACATTTCTCATTTTTAAAACTTAAGCATTTAACGTAACTTGCAGGCTTATCTAATAACGATACTCATGGAAGACCAAAATATGCTCAATTTTATAACAAATGTATTAGAAAATATGCCAACAGGCTGGTTAAACATTACCACGCATCGTTTGGATATTTATGAAGAAAAATTAGCCAAAACACAGTTTTTAGAGCAATTTGAAAGCTTATTTACAAGCAATAATGCTCAAGCAACTGCTTTAAATGAATTACCTACAGCTTACGATTATATTCGTTTAGGTCATCCTTTATCGTGTGTTTTAGAATGGGTAATTGCAAAATCGCACCAACTAAATGCTGAAAATGTAATTAGTTTTTCTTCTCAAACCATGCCTATTTTGGCTATTCTAAGAAAAAATGCTTTAGCAAATAAAAACACCCAAATTCTTTACACCGATATTCTACCTTCTTGTTTTGATGCAAATATTTTAAAGCAAGTGTATGGTTATACTTTTGAAGTAAAACAAGTTCAAAATGCTGATGAAGTTGCTACTTTTAACGGAAGTACCGTTTTTATTTCTAATCCAAAAAAAATAGAACCTTTACAGTTAAACGAAAAAATTGATTTTTATATTAATTTATACGAAAATCTTGGAAGTGTTTTATTGGTTAATGGCAAACAAAACGAAAGTTACATTTCTGAAATTCAGCATGTAAGAAGAAGAGAAACCATTGCAATGACGCCAGCCAATTGTTTTACTGCGTTAAAAATGATTATTGGTCAATCTGATTTTGAAAATACAAGCAGTAATGTTGCTGCAGATAAGTCAAAAGTGCTTCATTCAATAAAAGAAATCACAAAAGCGAGTACAAAAGCGCTAGTTGCTTCAAGTGGTTTGTCTATTCAGTATGCCATTTTAATGGGATTAGTCGATGATGCTTTAGAAAAACACAAAGGAAAAGCTATTAAAATTATTGTGCCACCTAATTGCTATGGCGGAACAAACGATCAAGCAAGACGAGTTGCTGCCAGCATTAATAATGTTGAAATTGTCGATTTACATGTCGATGGCGGAAACGATATGGTGCAAAGCATTGATACTGTTTTAGCTAAAATAGCTAATGAAGATGCTGTTCCATATATTATTGCTGAAATTCCAACCAATCCAAGAGTTGAAGTTCCAAATCTTTTGCATTTAAAAGAAGTTTTAAGCGCTAAGCGTACTACTGCAAATGGAGCAACTGCCATTGAACCTGTTTTTATTTTAGATCAAACGTTTTGCCCTAATGTACACTTTTTAGGAGAAGATGATATGCTTTCAAGCGTTAAAACCATTTCGTTTGCAAGTGGTTCTAAGTTTCCTAGTGGCGGAAAATGTACTTCTGGTTACTGTGTAGGAAATAAAAAAGCCGAAGCCTTAATTGAAAA
Source organism: Flavobacteriaceae bacterium (assembly GCA_002862805.1). Lineage (GTDB taxonomy): Bacteria > Bacteroidota > Bacteroidia > Flavobacteriales > Flavobacteriaceae > Flavobacterium. The sequence continues at coordinate 8,043 of PKEA01000077.1, forward strand.
AATAGAGAAGCATTTATTACTTTGTGATAATGAAGCTACTCCGCTACAGTATGAAATTTTAGCAGAACAATTGCCTTCAATGAATCAACGAATTAACGATGCGTATAAAAACACGCGCGAGTTTGTAAATTTCATTCATGAAAAATTACCAACAGCTAAAATCAATTTCGTATCTGAAGAATTAGCGGCACAAGGATTTACACCATCTGTATTTTCATTAGATCTTCCAACAAAAGGAGCTACCGATGAAGAAAGAGAAACGTATAAAAGAGCGTTGAATCTTAAGTTGATTAACTTAATGATTACTGAAATTCCTAATGAAAGTAAATATTGTGTTAGTTACGGACAATTAAAAGGGTGTTATTGGACTATTCCTGCAACTTCTACACAAGGAACTACAAAAGAAGGTGACAAAGATTATATTGCTCGTGTGGCACTTTCTGCCAATATGGATTTAGAATTACACAAAAAAGTCTTTTTAGATTTTGTAGAAAGTATTTAGAAAATAGATCATTAGTAAACATTAAAAATCCTGATTCATCATCAGGATTTTTTTTTAATAAATAATTAATTTTTATTGTTTATCAATAAATATCTATTATTTTTGACCTTTATTTTAAATCTAATCGATTATGTCAAAAACAAACAACTTCGTATTTAAAGTCTTAACAATTGTAGCTTGGATCATATTTGTTGGTCTGTGTATTGAAGCAGGAGGCTTAGTGGTTAATTTCTTTTTCAGCATTTACAAACCAGATTTTGTCCAAAATCTATATCAAAAATTAGATTTGAGTGAAATGTATGAAAGCAACAAATGGATTTTTTATAGTATGTATAGTTTTATTCTCTTCATTTCAATTTTAAAAGCAGTCTTATTTTATGTAGTTGCTAATCTGGTTACCAAAATTGATTTGTCTAAACCATTTAACAGCTTTGTTTCAAAACAAATTTTACAAATTAGTTATTATACATTTTCAATTGGACTTATAAGTCACATCGGACAACAATCTGCAAAAAACTTAATACATTATGGTTTTGTTACAAATAACTTAAATCAGTTTTGGGCAGATAGTCAAGCTTTTATTTTAATGGCAGCAATAATCTACATAATTGCTCAAATTTTTAAGAAAGGAATTGAAATTCAAAACGAAAACGAACTAACTATATAAGTTATGGCAATTATTGTAAACTTAGATGTAATGATGGCAAAACGAAAAATGTCATTGAACGAACTTTCAGAAAAGGTAGAATTAACATTGTCAAATCTTTCTATATTAAAAACTGGAAAAGCTAAAGCAATTCGATTCAGCACACTAGAAGCGATATGCAAAGCATTAGAATGTCAGCCTGGAGATATTTTAGAATATGAAATGGAAAGTAAATAAAGTATTATAAAATAAAGTTAATCTCAATGAAAAATTTGTTGTTTTGAATGAAAATTCGTAAATTCAATTAATTATTAATCTAATATTTAAACTATATGATTGTACAAATTAACACCGATAAACATATTGAAGGTTACAGTAGAATGAATGAATTTTTCTCTGAAGAAGTAAAAAAAGAATTTGCTCGCTTTGATAATAAAGTAACACGAGTTGAAGTACATTTTGGAGATGAAAATGGAGATAAATTTGGTAAAAACGACAAACGTTGCCTTATTGAGGTTAGAGTTGAAGGAAAAAGCCCTATTGCTGTTACAACTCATGCTGATAAATCAGAAAAAGCGTTTAATGAAGCAATTGTTAAAGTAAAACGCTCACTTGATAATACTTTTGAGAAAATGCGCGGACATTAATAAATAGAAAACGGACAACACTTTAGTTGTCCGTTTTTATTTTAAAAACCTTTATTGTACTAATATCGCTTTTTGTATCTTCGCCCAAAATTACGAATCTAGTTGAAGAAGATTCGGAAAACTTTAGAAAACAATTAATTATGTCATATCAAGTTTGTTCTTGCGAAGGTTTAAATCCAAAATGCGAAAAGTGTTTTGGTAGTGGTTACATGAAAGTTAAAAATTCAGTAAAAACGGAAACCAAAAACAAAAAAATAATTTCTAAAGACCATCTAAAACCAGAAGTATTACTTTCAAATGATACAACGAATTTACATCACAAAGAAATTCAAAATATTGCCGATAAAATTATTGCAACTTTAGATTTAAAATCGATGCAACAAATGCGAATGCTTCATTCTATTCCTTTTAATACTACCACTTTTCGAAGAGATTTTAAAGATAAGTTTGTAAGTTTTGGAATTATGGAAGAAGAAAAACGTGCTTTAAGAAGTGAATTAGATAAACTTGCGAAAGAATTGACTAAAAATAAATTTCAAGCTAATTTTAAATTCAATCATTTACTATCAGATATTGACATTGATGTAACTTCAAACCGACAGCTTAAAACTTTATTAAGACAATATAAAAAGTTGAAAAATTAAAATAAAAAAGGACAATCGTAATAATTGTCCTTTTTTTATTGAGATTCTGAAACAAGTTCAGAATGACAGTACGTTTATTTTAAACTAGCCAAACTTTGTTCAATTGTAGCAATCTTAGCTAAAGCATCAGCTTCTTTATTTCTTTCGTTTGCAATAACTTGTTCTGGTGCACCAGCCACAAATTTTTCGTTGCTTAATTTTCCTTGAACAGAACGCAAGAATCCTTGTGTATATTTCAATTCTGCTTCTAATTTTTCAATTTCAGCAGCAACATCGATATTTCCAGCGATAGGAATAAAGTACTCATTCGATTTTACTCTATAAGTTAAAGTTCCATCAACAGCTTCATTAACATATTCTAAGCTTTCAACATTACCTAACTTAAGAATAACTGCATCAAAAGTAGTAGCTACTTTTTCATTATTGATTACTTTTAAATCGATAACATCTTTAAACGAAATGTTTTTCTCTTTACGAATGGTTCTAATTCCAGAAATAACTTCAGCTGCAAAATCAAATTCAGTAATTAAATTTGCATTTGTATCTTTCATGGTTGGCCATTCTGAAATAATTAAAGCTTCTTCTGGAGTTCTTTCAGCAATATGTTGCCAAATTTCTTCCGTTAAGAAAGGCATGAATGGATGTAATAATTTCAAATTAGCTTCTAACAATTCGATGGCTTTATCAAAAGTAGCTCTATCAATTGGTTGTTGGTAACCTGGTTTAATAATTTCTAAGAACCAAGAACAGAAATCGTCCCAAACCAATTTATAAATACTCATTAAAGCATCCGACAATCTGTATTTTTCAAAGTTATCTTCAATTTCCGCTAAAGTTTGTTGCAACTTCGCTTCGTACCAATCAATTGCGATTTTAGAAGCTTCTGGCTGTGCAATATCAGCTACTTCCCATCCTTTAATTAATCTAAAGGCATTCCAAATTTTATTCGCAAAAGCTTTACCATTATTACATAATTCTTCATCGAACATAATGTCGTTTCCTGCAGAAGCACTTAAAAGTAACCCAACACGAACGCCGTCTGCACCAAATTTCTCAATTAATTCTAATGGATCAGGAGAGTTTCCTAATGATTTTGACATCTTACGACGTTGTTTATCACGAACTAATCCTGTTAAATATACGTTGTTAAATGGTTTTTTATCAGTGTATTCATATCCTGCAATAATCATACGAGCAACCCAGAAAAACAAAATATCTGGACCAGTTACTAAATCGTTTGTTGGATAATAGTATTTAAAATCTTCACTCTCTGGATCTAAAATTCCGCCAAAAACAGCCATTGGCCATAACCAAGAAGAAAACCAAGTGTCTAATGCATCGGCATCTTGATTTAAATCAGCAATGGTTAAAGCAGCGTTTCCTGTTCTTTCTTTGGCTAAAACCAAAGCTTCTTCAATATTTTCTGCAACTACGAAATCTTCTTTACCGTCACCATAGAAATACGCTGGAATTTGTTGTCCCCACCAAAGTTGACGCGAAATATTCCAATCTCTGATATTTTCTAACCAATGACGATAGGTATTATTGAATTTACTTGGATATAATTTAATCTCTTCTGTTTCTAAAACGGCTTTTATAGCAGGTTTTACCAACTCTTCCATTTTCAAGAACCATTGATCCGATAATCTTGGTTCGATAACCGCTTTCGTTCTTTCTGAAGTTCCTACTTTATTCATGTGGATTTCAGTTTTCACTAAAACTCCAGTTTCTTCTAATGCTGCCGCAACATTTTCACGAGCTACAAAACGATCTTGACCTTCAAATTGTAATCCGAAACTATTTAGCGAAGCATCTTCATTGAAAATATCGATGATTTCAAGATTGTGTTTGTTCCCTAATTCTTTATCGTTAACATCGTGAGCTGGAGTTACTTTTAAGCAACCTGTTCCAAATTCAATATCAACGTATTCGTCTTCAATAATAGGAATCACTCTATTACAAATTGGAACAATAGCTTTTTTACCTTTTAAATGTGAAAAACGCTCGTCATTAGGGTTGATACAAATGGCAGTATCTCCAAAAATAGTTTCCGGACGTGTTGTTGCAATGGTTAAAACATCGTTTGAACCTTCTACTTTATAGTTGATGTAATATAATTTTCCTTGACGTTCTTCGTGAATTACTTCTTCATCAGATAAAGTCGTTTTCGCTTCTGGATCCCAATTTACCATTCTGTAACCGCGGTAAATCATGCCTTTGTTGTATAAATCCACAAAAGATTTGATTACAGAAGCAGACATATCTGGGTCCATAGTGAACTTGGTTCTGTCCCAATCGCATGAACAACCTAATTGTTTTAGTTGTTCTAGAATTGTTCCACCGTATTTGTCAGTCCAATCGTATGCGTGTTTTAGAAATTCTTCACGCGTTAAATCGGCTTTGTTTATTCCTTCCGATTTTAATTTTGCTACTACTTTTGCTTCGGTTGCAATAGATGCGTGATCTGTTCCAGGAACCCAACAAGCGTTGAATCCTTTAAGTCTAGCTCTACGAATTAGAACATCTTGAATGGTGTTGTTCAACATGTGTCCCATATGCAGCACTCCTGTCACGTTTGGTGGAGGAATTACTATTGTATAAGGAGTTCTATTGTCTGGTTTTGAATGAAAATAGTTATTTTTCATCCAGTAATCGTACCATTTTTGTTCTACTTCTTTTGGATTAAACTGTGCTGGAATTGACATTATTAAATTTATTTAATTTGTTTATTATTTTGTTTTACAAAAACGAAAATGGTTTTCTAAATAGCCCTGATAGCAGCTTGCTACCTTGTAGCGCGAATAGCAGGAAAATGGATCCCAAAAAAGCCAAACCTTTCGCTTCAAATGCATTAAATTTAAAGTTTGGTATTGTTTTTGCAATTAACTATTTGCAAAAGTAACGATATCAGCTAAAATAAAAAAGCATTTATATATTTGTTCTTTGCGAGAAAGTGATTAAATTTACAGAAACCTATTAATTAAAAAAATGATGAAAAAATTACTTGGATTGATTACTGTTTTAGTTATTAGTTTTAGTTCATATGCTCAAACTGGTGCAAAAATAGAATTTAAAGAAGAAACCATTAATTATGGTGAAGTTGTAAAAGGTGTTGATGATGGAATTCGTGTATTTGAATTTACAAATACTGGAGATGCTCCTTTGATTATTTCTAATGTAAAATCGAGTTGTGGATGTACTGTTCCTAGCAAGCCTAAAGAGCCTATTTTACCTGGGCAATCAGAAAAAATTACGGTTCAATACAATATGAACCCAGGTCCTATTAGTAAAACGATTACCGTTGAAAGTAATGCAGTTAATAAACCAAATGGTGTGGTGCCATTAAGAATAAAAGGAACTGTTATTGTTAAAGAAGTGGTTAGTCCGCTTGAGAAAAAGAAAAGTTTTCCTCAATCGTAACAAATAAAAAAAATCCCGATTTAAATTGGGATTTTTTATTTTATAATAATTTCTCCAGTTGGAATTTAAATTTTAAAACTTGTCCTTCTCTTTGAACTTCTATTGTTATTTCTTTTCCTTCTTCAGATTGAAATAAATTAGTTATTTTTTGAATAGAATACTGATAAGCTTTTTTATTATTTATACTCAATATTATATCCCCAACTTTTAAACCAACTTTATACGCAGGTGAATTTTCTCTAATTCCATAAATTTCAAAAACTGGTTTTAATTCATATTTTACATCAAAATATATTGCTTCTTCAGATTTTATAAAATCACTAGAAGATAATTGATTTAAATGAGTTTTTCCACTATTAGCGTTTTTTAACTTGTAATTTCTCTGTGTGGTTTTTATCCATTGTATGCCATTATGATGTAGTTCTATCCCAGACATATTGTAATTAAAAGAATCGTTATAATAACTATTTTTCTTAAAGAACAATTCTTGAGTTTGATAATTAATAAACCAGTTGAAACGCTTTATTAATTCACCTCCTAATGATCCGTTTCTTTTTTTAACAAAATCTAACTGACTTAAGGATAAACTATCAGGAAAAGAAACTAATGCTTGACTAAAGTTATAATTAGAAAAACTTAATTTATTAATTCTAGAACGTTTTCCTTTTATGTCTCCGCCTAGTCCTCTTCCAAGAAAATCTAAAAAATATTTTCTTGAACAATTAATAGAATCGTTCTCAAATAACCATAAACCATCTCCTAAACCTGTGTCAAATAATAATTTAAGCTTAAATGAATTTTCATCTAATTTAGAATTTAAACTTACATAAGGTTTATCATTTATAAGGTCAAATTTAATTTTAGAGTATTTTTTTATTTTTCTTTTATTTAAAATATTTTCGTTCTTATGAAGTATTATTTTTTGTTTTTGATAATTAACTTCAACTAAATAATCTTTAAAAAAACTATATCCAATTATCCCATTAATAGGCAATCCAAGCTTATTAACAATATGAATATCACTATCAGTAACTAATAATACTTCAAAATCATTATTTGTAAACTCATTTATTTGGAGTTTATTTTTATTTGAGACATATGCATCAATAGTTTGACCAATACCAAGACCTTTTAATTTTATTTTTCGAGTCTCAAAAAACTCAATAGAATCATTTTCCGGATAACTAAACAGTACATTTAAATCTGAGCCCGTATCTAAAAGCATACTCAGAGTTACATTGTTAACTAAAACATCAATAATTATTAAATTATTTGATAATTCAAAAGGAATAATAATTTTATCCTTTTTCGAATTCCATTCAATTTGAGAAGACATTGAATGAAATGAAAAAAGTGTTAACAAAATAAGTTTTATAATTTGAAATTTCATTATTACTCTTTATATAAATGTAAGAAAATAATTAATCGAAATGAAATGAAGTGTGAATTAATATGATTTAACTTTTAGAATTCTAAAAATAGTTGCAATTTTGCTTACCAAAACAAACAAAATGCCAAAAATATCTCAAAAAGGTGTGCAAATGCCAGAATCGCCAATTAGGAAATTGGTTCCTTATGCTGAAATTGCTAAGAAAAAAGGAAATAAAGTATATCATTTAAACATTGGTCAGCCAGATATTAAAACTCCCAAAGTAGCATTAGACGCTGTTAAAAATGCAAATTTAGAAGTTTTAGAATATTCTCATTCTGCAGGTTTTGAAAGTTATAGGGAAAAACTTTCTCAATATTATAAAAACCAAAATTTACCAATAGAAACTGAAAATATTATTATTACAACTGGTGGTTCTGAAGCTTTATTATTTGCTCTAGGAAGTACTATGGATGCTGGAGATGAAATTATTATTCCAGAACCATTTTACGCAAACTACAATGGTTTTTCTGTTGCATCTGGTGTTAATGTAGTTCCTGTAATATCAACAATTGAAACTGGTTTTGCATTACCACCAATTGAAGATTTTGAAAAATTAATTACTTCCAAAACGAAAGCAATTTTAATTTGTAATCCTGGTAATCCAACTGGTTATTTATATTCGGAAGCTGAAATTGCTCAATTAGCTGAAATTGTAAAAAAACATGATTTATTTTTAATTGCTGATGAAGTTTATAGAGAATTTACCTATGATGGTTACAAGCATTTTTCAGTTATGAATGTTGCTGGATTAGAAAATCATGCTATTATGATTGATTCTGTATCAAAAAGATTCAGCATGTGTGGAGCAAGAATTGGTTGTATTGTTTCTAAAAATAAAGACTTAATGGCAGCCGCAATGAAGTTTGCACAAGCTAGATTAAGTCCGCCTACATACGCTCAAATTGCAAGTGAAGCTGCTTTAGATACTCCTCAAAGTTATTTTGATGAAGTTATTTCAGAATATAAAGAAAGAAGAGATATCTTAATCTCTGAATTAAAAAAAATAGAAGGAGTTCAGGTCGCTACGCCAAAAGGAGCATTTTATTGTATTGCTAAACTTCCTATCAAAAACGCTAATGATTTTGCTCAATGGCTGCTTGAATCATATGATTTAAATGGAGAAACGGTTATGGTTGCTCCTGCTGCTGGTTTTTACTCTTCTCCAAACGTTGGTTTAGACGAAGTTCGTATTGCCTATGTTTTAAAGAAAGAGGATTTAGTTCGTTCTGTTGAAATTTTAAAAGAAGCATTAAAATTGTATAATACACTTTAAAATAAAAATTAATTCTAAATATAAAAAAGCAGTACCAAATGGTACTGCTTTTTTATTTAATTTCTTGTTTTATCTAATCAATGAGAAGTGAGCTTTAAATTCTCTCTGTTGTCCATTCTCATCAAATTCTATTGTAAACCAGTAATCTGTAGATGGTAATTGTTTATTGTTAA
>PKEA01000005.1 GCA_002862805.1 Flavobacteriaceae bacterium
CAAGCTACAAACAAAACAGCTTGCAAGGAGATTCAGCTTTAGCAGAAATATACAAAGACTTTGGAGTAGAAACGGTTTTCAATAGCAATAAATCAATTACAATTTCAAAAAACAATAATTGTCAATTACCAATTATCAATTGTCAATTAAACAACTCACCAGATATTGCTCAAACCATTGCAGTAACCTGTTTCGGATTAGGAATTGCATGTCATCTAACAGGATTACATACTTTAAAAATCAAAGAAACCGACAGATTAGAAGCGCTAAAAACTGAATTATCAAAATTAGGAGCAATTATTTCTGTTACTAACGATACTCTAACAATCGAACAATCGAACAATCTAATAATCGAATCAAGTATAGATACATATCAAGACCACAGAATGGCAATGGCATTTGCACCATTAGCTTTAAAAACTGCATTAGTTATTAATGAAGCTGAGGTGGTTTCAAAATCATTTCCAACTTTTTGGGAAGATTTAAAATCTATTGGTTTTAAAATGGAATAATTTTATCGTTTAATGAGTTGAATTTTGTCTAAAATCAAAGTAATTTTATCTGACGAAATTGGAATTTGTTTTTTGTTTTCAAGTTCTAAAAAACCACCGTCAGATTTATTGTATGCAACTACAAAATTAAAATTTACAATATAAGATTTGTGTACTCTAAGAAATGGAGAATTATTACATAAAGTGTCTTCAAAATTCTTAAGGTTTCGGCTTACCATATGTTTTATGTCATTAACACAAAATACTTCTGAGTAAGCACCTTCTCCTTTAATATAGGAAATTTTAGAAGTATCGATAAAAATTAAACTATTTCCAGATGGAACAGCAATTTTGGTTAAACAAGTATTAGAAATGTTTTCTTTTAATAATTTAAAATTTAATTTTTTTTGTTTCTGTATTTCTAATCGATTTATAGCTTCAGTAAGTTGTTCTGGATTAATTGGTTTTAATAAATAGTCAATTGCCGAAAGTTTGAATGCTTGTATTGCATATTCGTTGTAAGCTGTAGTAAATATGATCGAAAAATTAATGTCACTTTCATCAAAAAAATCCAATAATTCTAAGCCGCTATGACCAGGCATTTCAATATCTAATAAAATTAAATCGGGATTATGTTTGCGAATTGCTTTTACACCTTCGGGTAAATTTTCACATTGAGCAATAATTTCAATTTGTGGGCAATATTCTGCTAAAAGTAATTGTAGAGTTACTCTTGCACGTTTTTCATCATCAATTATAATTGCTTTCATTTAATAAGATATTGGAATTTTAAATGTTACCGTTGTACCAATAGATTGTTTTAAAAAGTTAGTTTTATCGGTTATAACTATTGAAATATTATTATGATTGTATTGGTTTAACAAGTCAATTCTGTTTTGCATAGCTTCTGTAGCAAACGAATTATGGTTTTTGTTTTTTATAGTATTTAATTCGCCACTTTTTTGTCGGCCAATTCCGTTGTCGTCAATTGTAATTTTTAAAATATCATTGTTTTTTTCAAAACTAATTTTTAACTCTTTATTATCTTTTTTATGCAATAAACCATGTTTAATGGCATTTTCAACATAAGGCTGTAGCATCATTGATGGAATTTTTATGTGCTCATTGTCTAAATCACTATTTGTATTAATTTCATACTTAAAATCATCTTCAAAACGTGCTTTTTCTATATCTAAATAGAGTTTTAAGGTTTTTATTACTTCGTTAACTGAAATATAATCTTTTTCGGTCAGCTCTAAAATGGTTCTTGTAAGATTAGAAAATTTAGAAAGATATTCTATTGCTTGTTTTTTTTCGTTTGATAAAATATAAGATTGCAATGTATTTAGTGCATTGTAGAAAAAATGCGGGTTCATTTGCGATTTTATTGCTTTTAATTTTGACTGATTTAGATTTTTTTCAAGATTTACTTTTTCAATTAGTAATTCGTTTTTACGTTTTAATTTGCGAATTTGCCATTTGTAAAAGCTGTAAATTAAGACTAAAAAAAGTATGCCAATTCCAATTAAAAAGAAGGTGTTTAACCAAAATGGTTTTTTGATTTTAAAATGTATAGTCTTTATTTCGGTGCTATTTTTTGTATCAATTTTTAATTTTATTTCATAGTCATCAGGCGACAAAGAAGACAAAATTAAATTTCTATTTTCAGCATCTAAAGTATTCCATTTTGAATTGTTAATGCTGTATAATACTTTAAATTTTTCATTCGGAATAAACGATAAAACAGTGAAATTAATTTTTATATTATTTTCGGTATAATTAAGTTCAGTATTATTTGGGGAAATTATTTTTTCATCATTAATTAGTATTTTATTAATGAATAGTTTTGGAATGGAAATTATTTTTTCTTCTTCTCTTTTTTTAATAATTATTCCTTTTGAAGAGGCAAAGTAATAGTTGTTGTTTAAGAATTTTACATCTGAAATGGTTGTTTCTTTATTTAATGTTATGATTTTTTTATACGTGTTGTTATTGAGATTGATTTCGTAGATAGCGTCAGGTGTATAGGCAAATAATAAATTATTTTCGATTGAAATTTTCTCAATAGTAACAGCAGTGAAATTAGCAGGATATACAAAAGGTTTAATTTGATTTTTTATAGAAATTGTATATAATTTTTCATTACTAGTTAAACCATAAGTAATTCCATTATAGTATTCAATTTTTGTAAAAAAAATAGTTTTATTATTGTATTTTATTTCTTTTTTTTCATTTTTTGAAAAAGCGATTAAACCGTTGTTTGTTGCAAAATAAATAGTTTCGTTTTTTGGATTATAAGTTGTTGATTTTCCATTAACATTATAAACTAAATTTATTTTTGATGAAGAGTTAGTATTCAAAGCGGCATACTTTTTAAAAACAGAATCCCAATTACTTTTCAAATTTAAATTATTAGTAAAAATTCCTGAAGCATTACTAGCTGCAAATGAAAAATATTTATCGTCAATTTTTGCTATCGATTTTACGGCTCCAAGTAAAAATTCTTCTACTTTATTATGAGAAATTATTTTAAATTTTGAAGATGTTAAAAAAGTAGTATTTGATTTTTTATCATGAAATAATTGGTTGACGCCATGATTTAGATTACCCTGGTATATTGTTTGGTATGTATTATTTTGAGGATTTAATTTAATTACAATATCGTTTTCTAAACCTGCTAATAAACCATAATTTGAGTGAGTTAAAATATTGGGTTTAGAGTTGGTTTCAATTATTTTAGTGTCAAAATTTTCAATAAAGAGTACACCTTCATTAATTGTTGAGATCCAATGGTTTTGTAGGCTATCTATATAAATAAATGAAATATTTTTATCAGAAAAGTATTTTGTCTCCTTTAGTGTTTTTGTGTTAAAGTGTATTATTCCTTTAGTAGTGCAAAGCCAAAGATTATTGTCATTTGTTGATGCTAAATTTTGAATAAATTCTGTAGGAAAATTAAATTTTCCTTCTTTAAATTTTCCATTTTCAAAAAAACAATAATCATTGGTGTATTTTGATATAATAACAATTCCATTGGTTGTTTTTTGGACAATTGGAGCGTTAAATTCTTTAATAAAGTTGTTAGGATAAGAGTATGATTTTATATTTCCAGTTGCATCAATTTCATTTAACTTTTCGTCAAATATGTAAAGCGTATTATGAGTATAAAATGCAAATTGTAAATGATTTAATTTTAGATTTATTTTCTTTGAAGGTTTAAGCGTTTTTAAATCATAGAATTGAATACCGTTTTCTTCTAACACCTGTATATGGTCATCATTAATTCCGTATCTAAAATAACCTATTGGTTTATTTTGTTTTAATGCTTTTAGCTCATTATTTTCAATATAGTTTAAAAACCCATCAAAATTTTCATACCAAATGCGTCCGTATTTATCTTCTTGAATACAAGAACCCGATTTAGAAGTTTGAAAATCGGCAGTAAATAATGTAAATTCATTTCCATCATATCGGCACAATCCTTTTCCAGTAGCAAACCACATAAAACCTTTGCTATCCTGAAAAATATCATACACACTGTTAGAAGGCAATCCAGAAGTTTTGTCAATAGTAATGTGATACGGATTTTGACTAATGCCTAAATTCGTAAGTAAAAGAAATAGTAAAAATAATATAATTCGCAATTGGTTTTGATTTTAAACAAATGTATAAAATACACTTTATAATATTACAAATGAGTTTACGAAACCTAGTTATGGATTAACGAAATTATATTTGGTAAACTGAAAATAGTGTTTGGTAAACTCATTAAATTACACAGGCACGTGATAAAATACATTTGTCCTAAATTTAAAAGAAATAATTATGAAAAAAGTAGTACTTTTTATTTAATTTGCAGTGTGTGCGTTTATTCACAAGAAACAGGATTAATTGTACACCCCATAAAACAAATAGTACATATTTAATATAATATAAAAAGGTCGAAAATACCAATAAAATAAGACCTTTAGAAACATTTAATATAAAAAAGGTCGAAAAACAAAAGGTACATTATACATCCATTAACTACAATTACACTTCTATTATTTAAACACCATTAAACAGTTAATGTTTTATAACTACCATCAAAGATATAAAAAACGCCTTAAAAGAACAATAACAAGGATTAAAAGCTATTTAAAAACCATTTAAAACTGTTTAAAAAACAAAAAAGCCCTCTATTATAGGGCTTTTTTTACACCATTTTGTTGGCTTTAACAAAATGGTGTAAAATATTGATTTTATATGTTTGGTGTTACAGTTGGTGTTACAGTTGGTGTTACAATTTATTGTTTTTAAAAGTTGTTACAATAGTATATAATTATTCAAAAAGTAAATTTTAAACAAATATTTTAAACATAAGTATATACATAATACCTTTGTTTAACATGTTAAAAACTGGTTAATTTTCTAAAAAACAAACACTTATATGTTTTTAAGGCTGATAAAATATTATTTTACATACTATTAATCCGTACACTTGCTTTTATTAATGCTAAAGCGGCTATTTTACTAATTAAAATATCCTTTGGCTGGTGATGCTGGTTTTGCGACACAAGTTTCACGTATTTTTCTCCCTTTTCACTCTTTTGAATAAACTTAACAGTAACATAATCATCACCATTAGATCTAATTGAGAGCATATACATTTCACCAAAGTATATATTGTTTTTTATGTCATTAACCTGTTTGTAAATTATGATGTCGCCACTCTTTAATAAGGGGTACATACTGTCTCCAGTTACATAAACAGCTCCGTCGCATTTTGGAAGGTTTGGAATGCTCAAAGTATCTACAGGCTCATAACTATTTGCATCTTTAAATAAGGAAACAATTCCAGCAGTTGCTTCAATGTTATATAAAGGAATTATTTGATGATCCGATATTTGTTGATCTGTTTTTAAATTATAAACGTTTTCTGGTTCTTTAATGATATTAAGCTCACTTTTCATTTCTCCTTTATTCAATAACAACCAATCGAAACTAATTTCGAGAATCTCGCATAATTTTACGATAAATTCAATTTTTGGAATGGTTTTGTTGCGGTAATTTCTAATATTAGCTTCGTTAGTACCTAGCTTTTTAGCAAATTCGACATTATTACCGTCAAAGTATTTTAAGGCTAAATCATTGATTTTCATATTAATACTATCCATAGCAATAATTTATTTGTTAAAATTTCGAATAAAGTTTCGAATTTATTTGTTAATTCGAAAATACTTTCGATATTTGTAAAACAAAATTGAAATACAAAATTGAAATAACAAATGTATGAAAAAAATAATGTTACATCCGAAACTAAAAAAATTAATTGCTCAAGAGTTAAACATTACAAGTCAATCAGTTGACATGTCATTATGCTTTGCTTTTAATTCTGAAACAGCTGTGGAAGTAAGGAAGAGAGCTAAGAAATTATTATTGGTAGAAGCTGAAAAAATTGACGAATAAAACTAGAAATTATGTTTGAATATTTTAATAATAACATTTTATGTGTTCAAGCTAATTGGCTAGTTGAGAGTAATATTTTAACAATGTCAAACTATAGTCAATTGGTTTCAAGAGGTCATTTACAAAAAGTAACGACGGGAGGAAACGGTCGCAAAGCTTTAATAAAATTCGACAATATGCGTACAGACATAAAAAACAAAGTAATTGATTTAGTTGGCAATCCATACGAGAAGCTAACGACTATAACTTTTGTAGATTATATTGAGGACGACACAAAAGCGATTGAGTTTTTCCAAGCATACACATTAGAAGACGGTAAGGCGCTTCCAGAGAAAAATATTACAGAGTATTGTATCAATGCTGCAATATTAAACGCATGTAATGTAATTGCTAATTCAAAATTGGCACAACGAAAAGCTTTAGCTGGCAAAAGAGTGAATGTTTGGGAGAAACTTGCAGATGCAATTCAAAACTTACCAAAACACACTTACCCACATTCTTTACCATCTAATCATAGAAGGTTAAAAGATAAGTTTAAACAGTACTTAAACGGAAGTTATGAGGTTTTAATTCATGGAGGTTTCTTAAACAGTAACTCTGAAAAAATTAATGACGATGCAAAATCATTTGTTCTAGCTCGTTGGTGTGATAGAGTAAAAAAAGTTACTGGATATGTTCAATTGTTAGAAGAATATAACCAAGAAGCAGTTTACAACGGTTGGAAGGTTTTAAAATCAGAACAATCACTGATAAACTTTTTAACAGACCCTAAGATAGAGCCTTTATGGTATGGCTACAGATTTGGAGAGTTACAAGCTAAAGAAAAGTACAGTTTTCAATTCAAAACAGTGATGCCGTCAATGAGAGATTCACTTTGGTATTCAGATGGTACAAAACTTAACTTATACTACCAAGACGAAAACGGAAAAATGCAGACTATGCAAGTATATGAAGTTATGGATTCTTTTTCTGAAGTGTTCTTAGGATATCATATTTCAAAAACAGAAGATTACGAGGCACAATACAATGCTTATAAAATGGCCATTAAAACGGCAGGACATCGACCTTACCAAATTACTTACGATAATCAAGGAGGCCACAAGAAACTTGAAAGCGGTAATTTTTTAAATAAAATAGCACAACTATCTGTAAAAACTCAACCATATAATGGTAAATCAAAAACTATCGAGAGTGCATTTGGACGTTTCCAAACTCAAATTTTAGCAAAGCATTGGTTTTTTACAGGTCAAAATATTACTGCTAAAAAAATAGGTTCTAAAGCAAATATGGAATTCATATTAGCAAACCAGTCAAACTTACCTACGTTAAAAGAAGTTAAAGAAATATACGAAAAAGCAAGACAAGAGTGGAATTCATCATCTCATTATAAAACAGGCAAACCTCGAATTGACATGTATTATGAAAGCTTCAATGAAAAAGCACCAGAAATTACTCCGTTCCAAATGGTTGACTTCTTTTGGATTGAACGTACAAAACCAGTTACATGCACTGCAAGCGGTATAAGCTTTAAAGAGAAGGGTGTACAATACGATTATGTTGTTTATGATAAAAACAGAGAGCTAAACCTTGTATGGCATCGTAAAAATGTAGATAAAAAATTTGTTATCAAGTTCGATCCAGACGATATGAGTTTAGTCTTCTTATATGAAAAAACACCACTAGGACTAAGATTTGTTTGTGAAGCAGAAACAAAACCAGTTATACACAGAGGTAAACAAGAACAGGAAGATAACGAAATGGAGTTTATTTCTGGAGTAATCAAACAAAACAAAGAGCTTAGAATTAAAGTGCGAGATGAAGCTGAAGAAAACTTAGCGAAACACAAAATGAGAGCTGAAGATTACGGACTAAGAAATCCGAACATTAAAGGAGTTGAAAAACAAAAAAGAGTAAAAAAAGAAAAAACCGACATCGGAGCATATCAAAAAGAAGTCTCTAATGTGGTTTTAACTAATGAAGATACAAGTATCTACGATCAATATTAATTAACGGGGTGCAACCCACTAACTAACAAATAAAAAACAAAGTTATGCAAACAGAAACAAAACAACAAATTCGCTTAAAAGTTGAAGAGTACATCACAACAAAAGGAAGCCAAAACAAAGCGGCTAATTCATTAATAAGTGTTTCAGCTGCATTATTAAGTCAAATAATGAATGAAAACTGGGAAAGCATTTCAGATGCAATGTGGAGAAATGTAGCAAGCCAAGTTGGGTTTAATGAAAAGGAACACTGGCCTATTATTGAAACTACCGATTTCAAAATAATAAGCCATATTCTAAATGATGCACAACAAAATGCAAACGTTTTCGCAATGGTTGGCTCAGCTGGCTCTGGTAAGTCTAAAACATTAGAACATTATGCTTCGGAAAACAAAAACGCCTTTTTAATTAGTTGCAACGAGTACTGGAATAGAAAATACTTTTTAGCCGAATTACTTCGAGTAATGGGTAGAGATTTTAGCGGATTAACCGTTGCAGAAATGATGTATGAAGCAGTTAAACAATTAAAAACAAGAAGCACACCACTTATAATATTAGATGAAGCTGATAAATTATCAGACCAAGTGCTTTATTTCTTCATTACACTTTATAACGCATTAGAAGATAGATGCGGAATAGTTTTAATAGCAACGGACCACTTAGATAAACGCCTTCAAAAAGGAATTAAACTAAATAAAAAAGGTTATAACGAAATATACAGCCGTATAGGCAGAAAGTGTATAGAACTTAAAGGAATTAGTTATACAGATGTTGTTGGGATTTGTACAGTTAATAATATAACTGATAAAAAAACAATCAAAGAAATATGGGACGATTGCGAAGGAGATTTAAGAAGAATTAAAAGAAAGATTCATGCATTAAAACAAAAAGAGAATGGCGCTTAAAAGAGCAGTATCTGTAGACGATTTATTAAAGAAAAAGTTCGTTGAATTAGACCTACCAAAACCGTTTAAAAAGTTATTAGGGGAGCCAGAACGCTCTGGCGTTTGGCTTATTTGGGGTGAGAGTTTTAACGGTAAAACTTCATTTTGTATGCAGTTAGCAAAAGCCTTAACTCCTTCTGGAAATGTTTTTTATAATACACTGGAGGAAGGAGCAAGAAAGTCAATGCAACAGGCAATAATTCGTGCTAACATGAAGGAAGTTAAAAGAAGGTTTGTTATTGGAAATTGTGAAAGTATTGAAGACCTAAAAATAAGGTTACGTAGGAAGAAAAGCCCGCACATTGTTTTTATTGACAGTATCCAATATACAGGTTTAAACAAAGTTGAGTACAAAAAGTTAAAACAAGAATTTCCTAATAAGCTTTTCATTTTTGTAAGCCATGCCGATGGTAAAAACCCTGAAGGTTCGCTCGCAAAATTTGTAAAGTACGATGCAGATATAAAAATAAGAGTAGAAGGTTATAAAGCAATGAGTTTAAGCCGACTTGGAGGAGATAAAGAACCATATATAATTTGGGAGCAGGGAGCTGCTGAATATGACATCAAAATAAACTAATATGAAAACAACTATCCAAAAATTACAAATTTCGCCAGCTGATTATGAGTTTATTGTTTTAAACGCTTTCTCAAAATGGTGTATGAAGCATTCATATAGCAGTATGCAATGTCAAAAACTCCTAACTAATCAAAACTTATTTAGATGGTTTATGTGCGAGCTGTTTAAAATTGAGGAAGAGTTTCACAACATGACCGATAAATATCAAGGACTTTCTCCGGCTGATTATACAAATGCCTTTAACCGATGTTTAGAACATATTTATAACATATACCCAAAGGCGTTAATTGAATCAATTACGCAACACGACAAAGTCTTATTTATGTCGGTTTTCGGGCAAAAAGTAAAATTAACAACAATCTCACCTAACTAACATGACAAAGCAACAAATTAAAAACAAGATTTCCGATTTAGAGCAATGGTTAACGGACAATCCAAACCACTCAAACAGAACATTAATCGAAACCGATTTACGTCGATTAAAAGACCAACTCCAAAACTATAAAGACGATGCAAGCAATGACATTTGAGCAAATTCAAATAAAATTTGATGAATTAAATAACGCCTTAGTTATTGACACACTATCAAGAGATAAATATTTCACAGTTGGCCAACGAATTTGCATAAACCAACTAAGAGCTACTCTCTTTGAACAAATAAATTTTCTTAATGGGGAAATGTCAGAGGAACAACTTAGAAATTACTCCTTACCTGAATCTATCACTAAAAAAGTTGAATTTCTAAACAGTAAAATAAAAAATGAACACAATTAATAACATAGAAGTAGTAGAACCACAAATTTTAAAACCAATGGAAGGACAATTAGTAGACATCAGTAAACTTTCTTCAGCTGAATTAAAAAAGCATTTAGCAGATAAAGAAAAATCAGAGAAAAGCGCACTAGAAAAAGAGCGCAAAGCGTATGAAGCAGCAAGAGACGAAATGACCGACAAAGTAATTAGAACTGTTATGGCATTAAGCCGTGAGCTTGGTGAGTTTAAAACATTTTGCCACATCGAAATGGAAAAACAACAATCGGCCTTAGAGTCATACGGTAAAATTCGATCTAATTCAAAAGGCGGTTTCTCAATTACCAACTCAGACGATACAGTAAGAATAACACGCCGTAGAGATACAGAACCGGCATGGGACGAACGCTCAACCAAAGCAGTTGAATTAATCAAAGAGTTTCTAAGTGAAACCATTAAAAAAAGAGATTTAAAAGTCTATGAAATATTAATGGGTTTCTTAGAGCGAAACGCAAAAGGAGACTTAGAATACAGCCGTGTAATGGATTTATATAAGCACGAGGATAAATTTGACGACCCACGCTGGAAAGAAGGCTTACGATTAATAAAAGAAAGCTTCAGCAATCACTTCAAAGGTTTTGGTTATGAATTTAAGATTAAAGACAAAGAAGGTAAATGGCAAAACCTATTGTTAAACTTTTCAAGCTTGTAAAATGGCAGTAAAAATTATTCCAATAACAGACCACGCAATTTATAGTGTAAACGGTAAAGAAGTTTATAAAGACGGTAATTCAAACTGGATATGCAACCAGGAACTTACGTCAAATGAAAAAACCGCCTTTTCCAACTATAAAAAGACAATTATAGAAAACCCAAACTTTAAAAAACACACTCGAGCTGAGTATAAAGGTTAATTAGTTAGGTTAGTTGGTATCCCGAGTTAAAAAGTGGACGATGTAATATCTGCAGGTTCGAATCCTGCCTCGGGAACAAAATTTTAAAACAAATAACAAATGAATACTTCAGAATTTTTAGAAAAAAGAAAAAACCTTCAACAGCAAAAAAAACAATTAGAGCAAAAAATCAATGAAGAGTATACCGAAATCGTATATCAATTTGTAAAGGAACACAGCCCCGTTAAAAAAGATAGTGTTTATGAAATTGTTAAAGGAGGTAAAAAAAGAAGGGGCTTTAATCGTTTTGTTGTTTATACTCAGGACATTCAAGTTGTATTTGGTAGCGTAACTATTCTTGCTGGTGTTTGGTGGTTAGACTCAAACAATGTTCCAACAAAGTGGGATACAATTATAGTCCTTGGCTTAAATGAGGATGACACAGTAATACTTAAGCTTTCTGACAACCAAGAAAACAAAGACCATCCTGATGCAAGCAACTAAAAAACAAAAGCAAATAATTGCCATAAACACACCCACTAAAGACATAAAAGAAGAGTGGGTACAATGGGCAACGAACGACAATAACAAAACCTCAACAAACGACCTCACGTTTGAACAGGCTAATAAGTTATTAATGCAACTGGGTTTAAAAGCGCACAAACCAGAGTTTTGGGCGGTGTTTGATACAAAAAACACAAAACACCGAGTAATTCTTTCACTTATGCGCCAAGCACAATGGGTAAAGCCAAACTACAAACATGGCGAAGTTGCTGACATGGACAGGCTAGATAATTACCTAAAAAACGACAAACGTTGTCCAGTACAAAAGCCACTCCAACAAATGAACGATAAAGAACTCGAGAAACTAATAATAGCCCTTACGGGAATTGTAAAATCTAAATACAAATAACATGATCTATTTAATATTTTTTGCAACAGCAATACTTTGCGCAGTAGTTTTCTTTTTTGGCTTTTTAATAGGCGAAAACACTACAAGAAAAGAAAGCAAATCAAAGTTTCCAAAATGCACCTGCAGTGACCCTCAATATTGCGACACGTGGTGCGTTGGTAAAGAAAATTTTACACGACACAATGGTTAAGTGCAAGCATACAGAAGATGGATATTGCATCCGTCAAGAGAATGATTATTGCCATGAAAGTGAATGTAAGGGTACTTATTCAATAAAAGAAGTTTGCAAACACACTAACAAACTTACACAGGTTATTAGTACTGCAGGAACTTGCGAAACAACTCTTGAAGTTTGTGCCGATTGTAATGAACAACTAACAGAACCAAAAACAGACTGCGCATGAAAACACAACCTTTCAAAATAAAAGAACTTTTTAAACTAGGCTTTATCGAGTTAACAGGATCAACACTAGACAGCGGAGATTATTACCGCTGGTGGCAATTAAAAAAGAACGACTCAAACATTTGTATAACCTATGAGTATCACGAAGACAATAGCTTCAGATTAGGTTATGTAGAATTTAATGAGGAAACCTTAAAAGGTAGAGAAATTACAAAAAAAGACATTCAACTTTTAATTGAAATAATGTAATGAACCACATAACAAAGCGCAACCGACTCGAAAAGCAACTAACTTCCTATTGGGAAGTGCTACCCACTTGCACGCTAGAACAGGGTAAAAAATTAATGTTAGAAATGCTGAAGCTCGATGCTCAAATAATGCAAATAAACAACATGACATTGCCCAAGCTTCAGGAACCAATAGACGATTATTTCATAACAAAACCAAGCAAACTAAACAATGAAAGTAGAACTAAGATTAACAGCCGATTCCATAGTAGCAGTAAATCAATTGCTTCAGAATATTTATGAATTAACGGCCACTTCAAAACACGAAAAAGTGTATCGCTCAATTGGTTTTGAACTAGCTGATAAGTTTGACAGCAAAGCTAAATCACTTATAAAAAAAACATCATTATTTGACACTAAGAAGAAACATAAAATTACTTTAAAATTTTACGAGGCTTGGGCTTTAGAAATCATTTTAAACAATTTTAAAACGCTTGTTTCAGATCACTATTCACTCTTTAGAGTAAATCTAGTTATTGACGACTTAAACCAAAAATTAGCATAATGCAGTACATAAACAAAAAACGCAAAAAGCCCGATGTAAAGCGAGAAACAATCTTTGAAACAGAGTTAAGATTGAAAGCTGAAGCGCAGGAGCTCGCAAACAACTTTAAAGACGATAAACCAATTAAATATTTATTAAAAAGGTAATATGGACCAATTAATTACATACATCATTAAATCAAAGTTAAACGGTTATGTGTGGCGGTTTAAATACCATTTAAACGGTAATTTTAAAAGCTTTGAAATATTAGAAGGCCAACTAAACGCAAAACAAGTAAAATGGCTATTTGGTGGCAAAAATGCTAAAGACGAATTTCAAGAAGCAAAGTTTCCAATATTAGAGGAAACGATTAAAGTTTGGCAAAAAAAACTAAAAGACAACTTTGAAATTACAATTGAAACACCTGATTTAACCTTTGATAACTTCTGGAACCTATATAATTATAAAGTTAAGAAGTTTGAAGCTGAAAAAGCTTTTAAAAAACTTAAAGAAGCCGATGTTATCAAATGTTTTTTAGCGTTGCCTGGTTACGATAAACACCTTCAAAAAACAGGAACAGCAAAAGCACACCTTTCCACATTTATTAATCGCCATTATTATGAAGATGAATGGCAAAAAGCTTAACTGTCAGCTAATAGCCGTTTTTTTATGGCTATTAGCGCAAGTTATAAAACATTAATTACAAACCTAAAACCAACCAAATGGCAATAATAGGTAAATATAATAAAGTCATTTTCTTACCTGAAGATATTCAGTTTATAAAAGACAACTTTTACAACATGACAAATCAGCAACTTGCTGATGCTTTAGGACTAAAAAAAACAATCGTAAGAACAAAAGCCTACGAGCTTGGTTTAAAACGAATGACACTTGAATATTGGCCTACTGAAGCTGTCGAGTTTTTAAAAGCTAATTATCGGGAAATTGGAAACGTAGAAATTGTACATCTCTTTACAGAAAAATACCCAAAGGAAAAAGGATGGTCAACCAGTCATATTGACAAAAAGCTTGAGCAACTACATCTAAAAAGAAACAAACAAGACTGGTATAACATTATAGAGCGCAATCGCCAAAACGGAAGTTATGGAACACCAAACCCTAAAAAAGAAGTCAAAAAACTAAAAATGATATTGTCTTTTAAAGGAAAAAAATACCTGCTTAAACCCGAACAAACAAAACAAGAACTATTCGAATTAATAATAACCAATAAAATACAACCAATAGAAAATGAGCAAACAATCTAAAAAACACAGCGCTTTTGAAAGCATTACCAACACCATAATAGGTTTGGTTACAAGTTACCTGGTACAACTTTTAATATTTCCGTTATACGGCATAAATGTTAGCCACAGCACCAACTTACAAATTACATTGATATTCTTTGCAATATCATTTACACGCTCTTATGTAGTACGTAGAACCTTTAATAAAAAGCAATAATGCGGTTTTCCGCAAAAATATATAAAAACAATAAAATAACTTTGTAAAATGACAAACACAGAAATAGAAAACACAAAGGCTTTTCAAAGCTTGGATAAAACTACTCAAATAATATACGGGCGTAAGGCAATGATGGATGAAGTAAAAAAAGAGTTTGGTATTGCTAAAGAAATAGGCGTTGAACGTTATAACGATTTATACAACCCAAGGCCTTATAAATTAAGAGTAATTAAAGAGCTTTTAAACCATGTTTAAATATTGTAAATATTGCTTTTGTATGATGCTTTTTAAGGACGGAGTTTGTACAATTTGTAAAAGAGATTAAAAATTTATTACATTTGAATTATGGATTCAGAAAATAAAAGAAATTGGGATAATGTTGAAATAACAATCGGAGGTCGAGTTATAGAAGGAATCACTTCAATTACTTATATAAAATCAGAGGCCGAGCTAGTTAATGATCTGAACAAAGCACTATCGGTAGAGGATTATTTAGAAGCCGCAAAGTTAAGAGACCAAATACAATCACTAAAAAAGTAATTATGGACAGTAGAAAAGCAACAATAACAATTGAAATTGAGGGAGGAATTGATATTGATTTTAACAAAATACATTTAAATGAGGATAAATCATTTGTTAACAATCTAATTGAAATATTACAAAAACGAGACCCAAAAGTTTCTTTTGTTCAAGAAAAAGTAAATGACAAAACGGTCTTTCAAGATTCCTTTAATAACCGTCAAATAGTATTTAAACACATTAAACAATCAATAGATATAGTAGTCTAATTAAAACAAAAACAATTATGAAAAAAATAGTATTAGTAGT
>PKEA01000052.1 GCA_002862805.1 Flavobacteriaceae bacterium
CTAAAACATCATTATCGTTTGTAAAGTCATCATTTGATAAAACACCTGCTCTATATACCAATTCAAATCTATCATCAAATATTCCGTCTTGAGTTGAGAACTGATATGCTGATTGTTTGATGTCGTGAGTTATGTTTGTGTATTTATCTTTCAAGAAAACATCTTGGGTTATAAATAAACCATCTACATTTTCTAATGAAATGAAATACGCTCCAGCTGTTACAGCTTTAAACCCTATCGGAACAATGTCTTCATCTGTAAAAGGCAAAGATTTTCCTTGAATAACATACTTTTCAGTATTAATTATACTATAAATAGCAGAATTAGAATCGTCTAAAATTAAACCATCTATAGTATTATCAGCCGCATTTGTCGCACCATCCATATAACCAACTAGTATCTGATTATAATTATTGCTCGCATCATTTAAATTCAACCAAACTCTATGTTTCTCAACTTCTTCTGTTTCTTCAGCAGTTCTATAGAATTGAGTACTTGTAGAAGCATTAACTCTTTGAAAGTTTGAAAAAATAGCTGATCCAAAATCGTATGCTTTAACGTAAAAACCTTGACCTGTTTGAATTTTACCGTTTGGCGTTGCTCCACCAGCAGCAGCAGCAGTACCACCTAATGTAGTGTATGAAGCAAAGTTATTTACTGGATAAACACCACCACTTGCTGGTATTGTATGAGTCCAAAAATATAAAGCTCCTACTGTAGTTGAATTATCAAGTAAGAATCTATTTGCATCCATTGGAGAAGCATACGGATTTCCTAATAAATTATACCCTTTACCTAAGTTTGCGGTTAAATTTCCATTAAATGGAACTCCTGTAAATTCACCATTGTGAACCGCGGGAATGGTTGATGAAGAATTATCTGCCGAACGAATCATATACCCTTTTCCACTCACAAAATTTGTTGTAGCCGTAACTGATTGATAAGCTGTAGGTGTAGTTGTACCTGTATACAGATACTCATAAAATCTATTTGGCAAAGTGTTTGGTGAAAATGACTGCAATTGCTGACCTGATACCGGTGATGCCCAAGCAGTATAATCTTGACGAATCATTGAAGCAGAATTCTTCTTAACAATAATATTACCTGTGTTTACAGCAGGTGCATTAATTTGACGTAAAGCTGCATTATTATTAATTGTTAAACTACCTGTTCCATTAACCGAAACTTCATTAGTAATTACAAAAGTATGCCCTGTAGCAATAGTAACATTTGCTCCAGTATTTACAATCATAGAACATGCTTCAATATCTCCAGTTGATGTATAATTACCATTAAAAATAGCAACTACATTTTTTAATGGAACTCCGTTTGACCAAGAAGAACCATTCCAAGTAGTAGTTATTACACCACAAGCATTTGGAGATTCTGTAATAGTCGTTGAAGAAGTACATATTTCTAAAGTTAAAGAATTCAAAGTTCCTGAATCACCCGTAGCGGTATCAAGCGCTAAAAATGTCCATGTACCATTAGCTGCTTTACCGTTATAAACATCAAAAGTTGATGATGGCCTATAAGGCCCTGCATCAATTACACTATTAGTATTAGTACCACAGTTTATTGCATTAGCCGCTTGAGAATCTAAATCTGTGTTGTTAAAACCATTTCTATTTGTACAAACAGCATTTACATAAATTACTTGAGTTCCATCAGGATGATTTAGCGCTAATAAAATGTCAGATAACCAAGTGTGAGTTAAGTTTAAATCTAATATATTTACATCAGAAATGGTTCCTGTCATTGGAATATTACTAGTAAACCCAATAACACTTGCATCATCTGGAATTGCTAAATTAGGAGTAAAAGGATATTGATTACATGTTGTCGTTGTGTTTACAGTATAACCAATTGCAAAATCATTTGTATTTATTGCATAATAATCATTTCCTGTAGGTTCAATTAATATTCTACAATAAGGAGCAGAAATATTAGGAATTGTAACTGTTTGCGAACCATCGTTTGGTGTATTTGCTACTAAAGTAGTGCCAAAGGTTTGTCCACCATCTGTAGAAAGCTTAATATTTACATTTGTTGAACCTGTTAATGCCGTTGTATTATTAACTGACCAAGTTATTGTTTGTGTAGAACCTTGAGTATAACTAATTCCAGCAGTGTTTTGCGAAGTTATTAAAAAAGGACCATATGTTGTACTAAAAGTAACAGCTGTATTGGCACTTTCATTATTTCCTCCACCCGCTTTATTATCACGAACAGTCATTCTAAAGTTCAATGTTCTATTAATTGTAGGTACAATTTCCCATTGATTCCCAGCTACTCCATTAGCAACATGGTCTTCCAGTCTTGGGAAATTTCTAGTTCCATTATTTTTTGGCATAAAAGAACGGAAATTTGCTCCATTTGTTTTAGTTCCAGAAGGATATGAGGCTGCTGCACCAACGGTTGTAGCGTCATTCACTTGCTCCCAACAATAACTAAGAACATCTCCAGCATTTGCATCTGTCGCAGTTCCTGTAAGTTTAAAAGCAGTACCTATAGGTAGTGTTTTAGTTGCAGTAGCAGATGGAACAGGAACAGCATTACCTGTATTAATTAAAGTAGGACATGATTTAGATTTAATGTTCACTGTAATTTGGTTAATTGTTCCTGCATGAAAAATAGGAATTGAATGGTTAGCAACATCAGTAGCGCCAGTAATACCAGCATATCCCATAATAGTTACACCAGAACCTGGCTCCATATTAACAGCATTGTTTTCTGTACTATGAGAGAAAGTATGATTCCCTCCTAATTGATGACCAATCTCATGTGCAACATAATCTACATCAAAATTATCTCCTTCAGGAATAGCATCACCAGGTGAAGTATATCCAGTACCTTTAGAATTATCGGTAGAACAGACACAACCTATACACCCAGCATTTCCTCCTCCTCCAGATGCTCCAAATAAATGACCAATATCATAATTCGTATTACCTATCACGCTCTGTAAAGTTGCTCCTAATTCAGCATTCCATGCTCCAGCAGAACCAGCAGCAGCGGCAGAGTAAGGATCAGTAGCGGCGTTATAATAAATTACGTTAGTTGTATTTGCTATAAGTTGCATTGTACAGTTAAAATCCATTTCAAAAAGCGCGTTACATCTAGTATATGTAGCATTATAAGCTGCTAACACTAAATTAACTTGAGCAGAACTTGTTGCTCCAAAATAATTTGCATACTCACCAGTACAAGACTGTGCCATTCTAAACCTTCTTAAAAAACCATCATCAGCATTTCTTAAAGTTTCAAAATTATCAGTTTCTATGTTTTGTCCAAACTGCTGAACTGCATCTTCAGT
Source organism: Flavobacteriaceae bacterium (assembly GCA_002862805.1). Classification (GTDB taxonomy): domain Bacteria; phylum Bacteroidota; class Bacteroidia; order Flavobacteriales; family Flavobacteriaceae; genus Flavobacterium. Next base: position 3,317 of record PKEA01000052.1, read on the forward strand.
TGTACAAATAAAAGTCCCATCAGCTTTTTTGGATTGGGCTCTATTGAAAACAATAAAAGTTTTATAGTCTAACGAATAAGGATCTATTATATAAGTTTCTCCTGAACTAGTTCTAGTTAAGGCACTTAATCCATTTGTAGGAGAAACACTAAAACGAATCACAGTTCCAGGGTCATTTACAGCATTTCCAGCAAAAGATCTTATTTTAGGAAATTGAGACTGAAGTGTTTCATCAAAAGTTGATGCTTCAATTATTCTATATTCAACCAATTCTCCATTAGGATTTGGAATAGAAACTACTACATTTGAAACACCCGTAAAGGCATCTCTGTTTGGAACGTTTACCAATTGATTAGCAAAGCCTTCATAATCAAAATGAAACAATTTATAGTCTGTAGGAAGACTTGATCTTCTAACTTTTTCTGAAGACTCGAAAGACGGTTTTTCTACACTTTTCCATGCATTTTTCTTTTGTGAAAAAGAAAACTGGAACAAAAACAAAACAAATAGGCTAAGTAAAGTTTTTTTCATTTTTTTGGGGATTTGGTTAATAATCAGTGAACAAATATAACCAAAAAAAGCAAAAAAGCAACTCTTTTTAGAATTGCTTTTTAGTTAATTTATTATGGAAAAAATATTTAAAACATAATTTTCTTACTTAATTTAGTATTATTCTCTAAAATTATATTAATAATTAATACATTATTTGATTTTACAATTTCATCAACGATCAAAGTATTCGAATCAACATTTGTTTTAGAAACCAACAACCTTCCAAGCACATCAAAAATTTCAATATTTTTAATTTTCAAGTTATTTGAAACAATTTGAATATTATCATCAGAAATCACAAATAAATCATTTTCGTTTAACTGATTATCTTCAGTACTTAATCTACCATCTGTATACCTTAAAACAAATCTATCGTTATAAACACCTGATAAAGCATAAAAACTATAAGGAGCTTGTCTTAAATCGTGAATAACATTTAACTCTTTATCTTCTAAATAAATGTTTTGACCCTCTTCAAAAAGTCCATCAACTGTTGCGATTGAAATTATGTGCGTTCCTTGAGTAGATGTTTTAAAACCTACCGGAACTTTATCTGTATCAATAAAAGTAGCTCTACCTTGAATTGTAAACACATCAGCTCCAATTAAAGTATAAAAGTTTTGAGCACTTTTATAATCCGTTAGCGCATCATACATTCTATCCTTAAGATTAGTGGCATCGTCTACATAAGCAACAAGGGTTCTTGTAGTTTCATTATTTGGTGTTAATAAATCCAACCATATACGGCTCTTATTTGCATCTACCTGAGACGTATTACCAGATCTATAAAACTGACTATTAGAATACCCTTTATTTCTCATTGAGTTATTAAAAGTAACGGTTTCTGAAGTAGCTGCACCAGCATCCATTAATACAAAGAAACCTTGACCCCCACCTATAACACTTAATGTTCCAGGACCACTTGTAGCACCTGCTCCATTTATTGCAACATAATCACCAGCCGTATAGTTTGAAACAAAATTATCATAAAAAGGATCAGAAATTCCAGTACTTGGAGACGTTCCATGTGTCCATAATCTAACAAATCCATCAATATTTGTATTTGTTGTTAAAAACGAATTAATGCTTATTGCAGATGGATAAGGATTTCCTAATAAATTCCAATTATCATCAGTATCCGTTCTCATAATTCCATTTGGCCCAGCTGTTCCTGAATTTAAATCACTTCCTCTAGAAATAGTTGGTGCATATATACCATTTCTAGGTACCCCAACAAAGTTTCTAGAAAACACATCTCGCATAATATATCCAACACCAGATTGCATAGCTGTACTTGCAGCTCCAACCCAATATCCTTGACCTCCATTAGGATTTGCAAATGTTGGCGACCAACTGTATATATATCCTGTAGGAGTATTAACTCCATTTACTGGTGAAGACCAATATACATAATCTAAAGCTACACCAGTTGTACTTCTTTGATAAGAAATGCTTCCTGTATTAACTCCAGTATCATCAACCTGAACTAATGAACCGTTATTTAAAACGTTTAAAGTTCCATTAACTGTTAAGTCATATTGAATTTCAACATAAGTACCATCTTGAATATCTAAAGTAAATGTTGAATTCACTAATAAACTACAACATTCAATGTTTCCATTTGTAGTCGTATCATAATTTCCATTAATTACTGCATACATAGTTGAAGTAGGAACTCCATTACTCCATGTTGTTCCGTTCCAAATAGTAGTACCATCTTTAACAATTGCCGCTTCAGTTGCTGTATAACAGGTTGCCGAATCTTCTCTGATTTGACAATAATATTGATAATTATTTAACCCGCTTGTTGAGGAAATATTTAATGTTGCTGAAGTTGCGCCACTATAAACACCTCCATTAATAACTGCCGTCCAACCAGCATTTCCTGGTACATTTACATACCATTGGTATGCTAAACTTAGACCTCCTGCCACTCCTTCAGAACCTGCAACGTTTAATGCTGCCGAATTAGAAGTACAACTAGCATTTGCGTCTATAGGGTTAAGAGTTACTGTAGGGCTATTTCCATTACCAGCAGGAAGAACTAATCCTGCGCTAGGGTAGCACTCTCCAGCCACTAAAGGTGTAATACTCCAGTCTGCAGCCACATAAGTAGTTCTTGCGGTTAATGCTCCTGTATTTCTTACCATATAATATCCTGTAGCAGGACTATATGTATGAACATCATCAATAACAACTGTTCCTGCAGCATTTCTTAACTGAATACCGTCATCTTGATTAAAACCATTGTCGATTGTTCCATTTGTTGAGGCTGGCCCACAACTACCAGTAGAAACCTTTAAAATTCCTAAAGCACCAGGTGCAATTGTACCTGATGTAGCAGCGTAATCAATTTCATTACCATCACCATAGTTACTTGTTCTCCAAATACTATATTGAGTTAAATCTACTGCCGAAGCAGTTCCATTATAAATAGTTATGAATCCTCCAGAACCAGTTTTCTCATCATGAATATCATAAATGATTAAATCTGTGGTTACAGCGACTCCTTCACAAGAAGAATTATCTTCTTTAATAACCGTAAAAGAAGAATATGATAAATCACAACCTCCAGCATCTTGTATAGTAATATTACCTGTAGTTGCACCTGTAGGAACAATAGCTTCAATAACTGATCCTGAAACAACAGTAAATGTAGCAGAAGAACCTCCAAAATTTACAGCAGTCGCAGTTGCAAAACCAGTACCATTAATAGTTACCATAGTACCAACCGGACCTGAAGTAGGTGCAATTGAACTTACCGAAGTTGTTGGCGTACACGTTATAGCTTCTCCTATTATGTCGAATGTATAAGGGTTTTCATCAGCATCGTTATTATCAATAGATACTGTTGCATTACTAATTCCTAAAGCCGATGGACTAAAAGTGATTTCAAAAGTAGTAGAACCACTACCAGCAACAGTTGAAGCAGGGTTTATAGACACATAAAAATCAGCGGCATCTACACCTGTAATCGTAATACTAGAAATATCTAAATCATCTGGTCCCACATTTGTAATTGTAAATGTATGCGATACATCATTACCAAGTACAGTTGTTCCAAAATCAGTATCATCAGTTGTAGTTGGCGTTGTATCACCGTTAACAATAGAAACACTATTCCCTTCTACATCTATTTCTACATCTGGTGGTAATCCACAAAAAACATTTATGTTATCAATACCCCATCTAGCAATTGAAGAAGCAGAATCTTTTCTAAATCTTATAAAAACAGTCGAAGAAGATGTATAAGCAGATAAATCCACTGAACAATTAGTGTCACCATTATTTGTTGTATTACTATGATCATATGTAGCAACTGTAGTAAAAGGACCTGTTTGGCTGGTTGTTGAAACTTCAATAATCATAGTTTTTGCAACAGAACTTCCAGTTCTATTTAACACAAATTCCAATAAATTTGGATTAGAAATTGATATCGTAGTTAATTCCCCAGTATTAGAACTCATTTCAGCTCTATTTGATGTGAATGTTACATTTGTTTGTGCCCAACCTGAAGGTAAAGCATTTACATCAAAACTTTCAGAAAGACAAGGTCCAGTTGTAATTGTGATAACCAAAGTTTCAGTATCTGTACCGTAAGCATTAGTAGCACTTATGTTTACATTATAAGTTCCTGTAGTAATTGGTGTTCCAGAAATAACTCCTGTAGATGGATCTATAGCTAAAAAAACTGGCAAACCTGTAGCAGCATAACTTGTAGGTGTATTTGTTGCTGTAATTGTGTATATAAAAGGAAAACCTTGATTACCTGAAGCCGTTAAACTACTTGTAATAACTGGTGGCGATGTAGAAAGCCACTGTGCATATAAAGTTGTATTTGCAGCAATAGCAAAAGTATTTCCTGCTACATAAGCAGTTCCACTTCCATCTGAAGCTGTGTTCCAACCGTTGAATGCAAAACCTGTTTTCACTAAACTTCCTGTGTTGCCTAAAACCGTAGCGGTATCTCCTGAATTATAAACTGTAGCATCAGTAGGCGCTGTACCACCTGTGTTTGTATTTCCGTCGTAGGTTACTGAGTAAGTTACACTTCCACATGCGGCTGGAGCATTACCAAATCCTGTCATAGTAGAACCATTAGCTATTTGAGTAAATCGCTCACTTGGATCAGTCCAACCAGTAACATCACCAGCACATAAACCATCAATGATTTGTAGGTTATTATTTGCTGTAGAAACTCCACCACCACTCCATGATGCACCAGGGTCACTACCACAATTACCAAATTGATCTTCTAATATTCCTCCTAAACGAATTTGCAATGCGTCATCACCGTTAAAACTAAAGCCATAAGTAGTTATACCACTTAAATTAGTTCCATTGGCTGTAGCAAAAGCAGTTAAATCAGATGTTCCAATAACCCATACTTCATTTGCTAAAAGTGTACCTGAAGTAATATTAACTAAAGAAGAGCAAGTAGCACCATTTGTACCTTGATAGACCTCTAAATTATTTACAGCTGAAAAAACTATATCTGAACCTGAAACATTAAAAACCTCAATTCCTTTAGGGGTTGAGCCTGCATCAGTTTCAATATATTGACTAATAACAATATTTTGCCCCCAAGAAAGAGCACTAAATAATAAAGTAAATAAAAGTAATCTTAATTTCATTTTTTTAAGTTTTAAATTGCTATGCCTGCATAGTTTTTTTAAATTTGGACAGCCTACAAAGGTAAAATAATATTTATTACATTTAAAATGTTTTGCTCATTATTAAATAGTTAAGAAATTGGAAAACGCAAAAAACAAAACGTATAACCTTCAGGAAATCAAGCAAAAGCTAGAGTATTATTGCGTTTACCAAGAACGATGTTTTAAAGAAATTGACGAAAAATTAAATTCTTTTTTTTTAATACCCGCTGCCAAAGAAGAGATTTTGATTCATCTTATTGAAAATAATTATGTTAATGAAGAGCGTTTTGCTCAAAGTTTTGCCCGAGGAAAGCATAATTATAAAAACTGGGGAAGGAATAGGATTAAGAATGAGCTAAAATTTAGAAACATTTCATCAAGACTTATAGATATTGGCCTAAAAGAAATTGATAACGAAAGTTATTTAGAAAAGTTTAATCTTTTGGCTGAAAAACATTGGGAAACCATTAAAGAAAAAAAAGGCCCTAAGAAAAATAAAAAATTTATAGATTACTTTTTAAGAAGAGGTTTTGAAACAAACTTGATTTATGAGAAGTTAAGGGAATTAGAAAAAGGTGGCTGAGATAATAGAAAAAAGAGAAAAAAAGCAAGATTTTTCATTCTAAATAGGTAGTCGCTTTTAGAAAATCTAATCTCAACAATTTGTTATAAGTAAAATACTTTTCCAAGCACACTGCACTAATTACTTTTTACTAATCACTTAAAAAACTATCTTTGCAAAACACTTCGACAAGCTCAGTGTGACAAAACGTATAGAACAAACTTATGTTAGAAAATAAAAACAACAACAAAACAAGTTTATCTGATTTAGGTGAGTTTGGTCTTATAGAACATTTAACCAAGCATTTTAAGATTAATCAAGAATCTACACTTAAAAGTATTGGTGACGATGCTGCTGTTTTAGATTTTAAAGATAAAAAAGTGGTCGTTTCGACTGATTTATTGGTTGAAGGTGTTCATTTTGACTTAAGTTATATGCCTTTAAAGCATTTGGGTTATAAAGCGGTTGTTGCCAATTTATCTGATATTTATGCAATGAATGCAAAAGCAACTCAAATTACGGTTTCTATTGCAGTTTCAAATCGTTTTCCATTGGAAGCGCTTGAGGAGTTATTTGCAGGAATTACACTTGCTTCTCAAATATACAATGTAGACGTTATTGGTGGCGATACAACTTCTTCTCAAAAAGGTTTAATCATCAGCATTACCGCAATTGGTGAAGCAAATTTAAATGAAATCACCTACAGAAATGGCGCAAAAGCAACTGATTTATTGGTTGTAACTGGCGATGTTGGTGCGGCTTACATGGGATTACAAGTTTTAGAACGCGAAAAGCAAGTTTTTCAGGTGAACCCAAATAACCAACCCGATTTAGATGCGTATACGTATTTAATTGAACGTCAACTTAAACCAGAAGCAAGAAAAGATATTAAAGAAATATTTGCCGGCTTAGATTTACAACCCACTTCTATGATTGATGTTTCGGACGGACTTTCATCTGAAATTATGCATATTTGCAAACAAAGTAATGTAGGTTGTAATTTATATGAAGATAAAATTCCGGTTGACCCACAATTAATTGATGTTTGCGAAGAGTTTAATATAGATATTACAACTATTGCTTTAAGTGGTGGAGAAGATTATGAATTGCTTTTCACTATTAAAATGGACGATTATGATAAAATTAAAGCGAATCCAAACTTTACAGTAATAGGTCATATGACTGAAGAAAAAGAAGGCATGCATTTAATTACAAGAGCGAATACTAAAATTCCATTGAAAGCGCGTGGCTGGAATGCTTTAGAAAGAGAATAGAAAAAAGAGCCTAGAGAAAAGACTATATTTTTGATAGAAATAAAAAATCCCGAAATTCAATTGAACTTCGGGATTTTTTTATACTTATTTGGTTTCTTGAAATTACATTTTCATTAACCAATTTTTCATTGAAACTTCATCGTTAATAATGTTTCTTAAGTCAGAAATGGCAACTCTATCTTGTTTCATAGAATCTCTATGACGAATTGTAACCGTTTTATCTTCTAATGTTTGATGATCTACTGTAATACAAAATGGTGTTCCAAGCGCGTCTTGTCTTCTATAACGACGACCTACTGCATCTTTTTCATCATAAGCTACATTGAAATCCCACTTTAACTCATCAATAATTTCTCTAGCAACTTCTGGTAAACCATCTTTCTTTACTAAAGGAAGAATTGCTGCTTTTGTAGGCGCTAAAACTGAAGGCAAACGAAGAACCGTTCTTGTAGAGCCATCTTCTAACACTTCTTCTTCTAAAGCTTTTGAAAAAACAGCTAAAAACATTCTATCTAAACCTACAGAAGTTTCTACTACATAAGGAACATAACTAGAATTTGTTTCATTATCAAAAAATTGTAGTTTTTTACCTGAAAATTCTTCATGCGCTTTTAAATCAAAGTCAGTTCTTGAATGAATTCCTTCAAGTTCTTTAAATCCGAATGGGAAATTGAATTCAATATCAGCAGCTGCATTTGCATAGTGTGCTAATTTTTCGTGGTCATGAAAACGGTAATTTTCTTTTCCTAAACCTAAAGATAAATGCCATTTTAAACGTGTTTCTTTCCAAAACTCGTAATATTTCATTTCTTCACCTGGTTTTACAAAAAATTGCATTTCCATTTGTTCAAACTCACGCATTCTAAAAATGAATTGTCTTGCCACAATTTCGTTCCTAAATGCTTTTCCGGTTTGCGCAATACCAAAAGGAATTTTCATTCTACCTGTTTTTTGGACATTTAAGAAGTTTACAAAAATTCCTTGAGCAGTTTCAGGACGTAAATATAAATCCATTGCAGTATCTGCAGAAGCACCCAATTTTGTTGCAAACATTAAATTAAACTGACGAACTTCTGTCCAGTTTTTAGAACCAGAATCAGGACAAGCAATACCTAATTCTTCTATTAAGGCTTTTACATCAGCTAAATCTTCTTTCTCAAGAGAACGAGCCATTCTTTGTAAAATTTCATTTTTCTTTGCTAAATATTCTACAACTCTCCCGTTTGTAGTAATAAATTCTTCCTCATTAAAAGCTTCTCCAAAACGAACTCTTGCTTTTTCTATTTCTTTTTGTGCTTTAATGTTTAATTTTTCTGCATAATCTTCTATTAAAACATCAGCACGATATCTTTTTTTAGAATCTTTATTATCGATTAAAGGATCGGAAAATGCATCAACGTGACCAGAAGCTTTCCATGTTGTTGGATGCATAAATATTGAAGAATCAAGTCCTACGATATTTTCGTGCATTTGAACCATAGATTTCCACCAATATTCGCGGATATTTTTCTTTAGTTCAACACCATTTTGTGCATAGTCGTAAACTGCACTTAAACCATCGTATATTTCGCTTGACGGAAAAATATATCCGTATTCTTTTGCATGCGAAACTACATTTTTAAATAAATCATCTTGTTTTGCCATACTGCAAAAGTAAAAAGTTGAATTGAAAAAAAGAAATAGAATTGAATAATTAAATTATTCTTAGTTATGATCAAAAATTGCGGTACCAATTTTTGAAAACTCATTATAAACATTGATCTTATATTTTCCTTTTATAGTCTTGCTTTTTTCAAGATCTACATAAGTACAAATATCAATGTCTTTTTGGGCGTAATTAGCTTCAACTTTAGCACTATAAATTAACTTAACATCTTTTAATTCAATGAAAGTACTTTCTGTTGAAATAATTTGGTTTCTAGGATTAACAATTTGAATGTAAAACTTCTTATCACCTTTTTTTATAAACTCATTGCCTTCAACCGTAAAACAAACTCTTAATTGTTGGATTTTCTTATCACTTGACCTGCCGTATTTATCAGTAATAATTTTAACTCCTCGTGCGTTAATATTAGTAACAGAAAGTTTATCGGCCTTTATATTAACATCTTTTATTTTTAAGGATTCTAGCTTATTAAGTGTTTTTTTATCTGAACTTATTTTTTTAGTTAAAAAAACCACTTGCTTTGAATCGGTTTCAATAGCATTTTTTAAAATTTGAATTTGAGAATCAATAATGTTTTCCTCTGAGTTATTAACATCATTGTCTTCAAAGTCCTCAACATCATTTTTTTTCGCCTTTGTTATAAAATTTAAAGAATTATCTTTTGTATTCAATCTTAAAGAATCATACTTTATTAAAATTTCATCAAGCTGACTTTGTTTTAATTTACTTTCTTCAAAAGATTTCTCCTTAAAGTTATCAAAATTTGAAGTTACTTTGTGAAATTTAAATAATGAAAAAAGCAAAAGCAACACTAATATTAGTGTGCTTAGTTTTAAAACATTATTTTTCTTAAAAGCCATTTGTTAAAATTTTAATATAAATTAAGTCTATTTTTATATGTTTAACGTTATTTTTCGATAAAATGCTAAAAAATCTGTTGAAATTAATTTTTCCTTCGCTTTGTTTTGGATGCAATGAACTTTTATTGTTAAATGAAGAAATTATTTGTTCTTCATGCAGGCATGATTTACCATTGACCCATCATCATTTAAATCAAAACAATGATACAACAAAAAAATTCTACGGCATAATAAATATTGAATTTGGCGCTTCTATGCTGTATTTTCACAAAAAAGGAATAGTTCAAAAACTAATTCATAATTTAAAATACAAAGGTAGAGAAGAAATAGGTGAATTACTAGGTGAATGGTATGGAAAAGAAATTAAGAACCATGAATTAATTAAGTCAATTGATTTTATTATACCTGTTCCACTACATTCTAAAAGATTAAAAGAAAGGGGATACAACCAAGTTGATCGTTTTTGTAATGCATTATCTAAAGAAACAGATATTCCTTATAAAAAGGAACTATTAATTAGAACAAAATACAACAAAACTCAAACCAAAAAATCCAAGAACGAACGTCAAGATAACGTTCAAAATATATTTGACGTTGTCTTTAATGAAAACGACTACGGAAAACACTTTTTACTTGTTGATGATGTAATAACATCTGGTGCTACATTAGAACTTTGTGCCAAAGCACTTTTAAAAATTCCAAATTCAAAAGTAAGTATTATCACTATTGCTTATACACAATCATAAAAAAAAATAAAAAATTATGTTTACTTTAATTATAGTTGTTATTTTGCTTTAGAATTTAAGTTTATTTATGAAAAAAATTTATTTTATATCACTGTCAATCATTTTTGGTTCTATATTTACCTTTACAAGTTGTGCTAAAAGAGGTGTAATTAGTGGTGGTGCAAAAGATACATTAGCTCCAAAAATTACAAGTAGCTACCCAGAAAACTACAAAACCAATTTTACTGGAAAAGAAATTAAAATAACTTTCGATGAACTTATAAAGGTTAAAGACATCAATAAACAATTGATTATTTCTCCTCCAATGAAAAAAACACCAGTTATTGTTCCACAAGGTAGCGCAAGTAAATTTATTTCAATTAAAATTTTAGACACTTTACAAGACAATACTACTTATAGCTTTAATTTTGGACAAAGTATTGTAGACAACAACGAAAGCAATCCGTATTCTCAGTTTAAGTATGTTTTCTCTACAGGTTCGTATATTGATTCGCTATCTTTAATGGGAAAAATTAAAGATTCATATGATCAAAAAGTAGAAAATTTTGTTTCAATTCAATTATATGATGCAAAAACATTTAATGATTCTACTGTATACAAAGAAAATCCGTTATATGTAACTAACACTTTAGATAGCTTAAAAGTGTTTGCTTTAGAAAATTTAAAGGCCGGAAATTACAAAATCATTGCACTTAAAGACAAAAACAATAATTATAAATTTGATGCGAAATCAGATAAAATTGCGTTTTTAAAAGAAACTATTTCTATTCCTAACGATACTTTATATCAATTAGAGCTTTTTAAAGAAGTAGAGAAGTTTAAAGCAACAAAAGTTTCCCAAGAATCAACTAACAAATTTTTCTTAGCTACCGAAGGAAATAAGGAAAACATAAATGTGACTGCCTTGAACGGAACTGAAAAAGTACCCGTAATAGTTACTAAGTATGCGCTAAAAGAAACTGACTCTGTTCAGTTGTTTATTCCAAACATTAAAATTGATTCTTTGCAGTTTAAAGTAGAAAAAGGTGCTTTTTCTAAAACTTTTAAAACAAAAATTAAAGAGTTAAAAACTACCGACACATTAAAAATAGATGTTTCACAAAAAAGTATTTTAGCTTTTAGAGAAAAATTAACTCTAACTTCATCAACACCAATTATAAAAATTGACAATTCAAAAATAAGTTTAATTAACAAAGATTCTACTGAAGTGAAATTTACTTCAGTTTATGATGAATTTAATCAAAAAATTGAATTTGACTTTAAAAAAGAAGAAGATCAAAAATACAACTTACAACTATTACCAGGAGCAATTATAGATTTTTACGACACAAAGAATGATACTCTAAGTTATAAATTAAGCACCAAATCTTTTTCTGATTATGGTAATTTAAAGGTAAACTTGAAAAACGCTAAAAGATTCCCTATACTACTTGAGATTTTAAACCCTAAAGGAGATGTTATTGCCTCATCAATATCTAATGGTGAAGAATTCTTACA
>PKEA01000064.1 GCA_002862805.1 Flavobacteriaceae bacterium
AGCAACAAATTTAACTTCAAAATCTATATATTTAGCAACATACGGAAACAGTATTGATGAAGTTTTAAAAAACAATAATACTCTTTTTAATGATTTAAACCAATATAAATCAAAGGGTGAAGTTTTAAATTTCAGTTCTATAGGAGGAATTATTTTATCTAAAGAAGCGCAAATTGAAAAAATTAATAAATGGAATTCTTTCTGGACAAAATCAAGAAAAGAAGAAGTTGAATCTAATTTAATTTCGAGCGGTGCTGCAATTGGTTTTAAACCTACAACACATCAAGATTTTTATAGTTTATTAAGTAAGCAGTTTGAACCTATAAGTTTTCAAGACTATGCAAATGTAAAAGCCTTTTTCTTAGACGAATTTGTTTCTCATAAAAACAATTTTTATACCATTTCATCAGTTGTGAAGGTTTCTAATGAACAACGTGATCATTTTGTAGCTTCTATGTCTAAAGAAAAAAATGTGGTTGCAATTGATAGGCAACATATGAATGAAACATTTTTAGGAAAATTAAAAGAAGATTTTACCAGTTTGGTTAATTATTCATTGATTGCTGTTATATTAATCTTGTTTTTATTTTTTAGAAGAATAGAATTAGTACTAATAAGCGTTATTCCTATTATCATAACTGGGTTAGTGACTACTGGTATTATGGGCGTTTTTGGAATACAACTTAATATTTTTAGTACAATTGTGTGTACTTTAATATTTGGACACGGAGTCGATTTTAGTATTTTTATGACCAGTGCACTTCAAAAAGAATATACAACAGGTAAAAGTGAGTTAGCAACTTATAGAACCTCTATTTTATTAGCTGTTATTACTACCGTTTTAGCTATTGGAGCATTAATTTTTGCCGAACATCCAGCTTTAAAATCAATATCATCTGTTTCTTTAATTGGAGTTTTTTCCGCTCTAATTATTACGTTTATATTTTATCCTATTTTATTTAAAATTTGTATTTCTAATAGACCAACAAAAGGAAAATCTCCAGTTTCACTTCGTATGTTTATTCATTCGACTTTGTCCTTTATTTATTATGGATTAGGCGGTTTTATATTATCATTTGTAGGTCAGTTTGTAATTTCTTTTATTCCAATAAATAAGAAAACTAAAATGATGTGGTTTAGACGAACGATGTCTAAATTTATGAAATCTGTTTTTTATACCAATCCTTTTGCAAGTATAGGAGTTGTTAATAATAATAATGAAAAATTTGAAAAACCCGCTATTCTAATTGCTAATCACACTTCATTTTTAGATATTCTTGCCATTGGAATGTTAAGTCCAAAAATTATTTTTGTGGTTAATGATTGGGTTTATAATTCGCCTTTTTTTGGTCGTGGAGTAAAGTTGGCAGGGTTTTATCCTGTTTCTCAAGGAATTGATGGAGGAGTAGAACACCTACGTGAAAAAGTGGAAGAAGGATATTCAATTATTGTTTTCCCAGAAGGAACTCGATCTGAGTCTAATGCAATTAAAAGATTTCATAAAGGCGCATTTTATATGGCCGAACAATTTAATATTGATATTTTACCCATTTATATTCATGGTAATTCAGAGTTATTGCCAAAAGGAGATCATATTATTTACGATGAAACTTTAACGGTAGTAATTGGAGAAAGAATTACACCTTCCAATACCACTTTTGGAACCGATTATAGTACAAGAACTAAAAAAATAAGTGCATTTTATAAAAATGAATTTTCACTGCTTAGAGATCAGTTAGAAGATAAATCTTATTTTAAAAAGAAATTGTTTTTAAGTTTTTTATACAAAGAACAAGAAATTGTAAACAAAGTAAAAACCGATTTTAATACTAACAAAGCTACTTATTTTAGGTTAAATCAATTAATAAGTAAAGAAGCTAAAATTCTTCATATAGCTAATGATTACGGACAAATTGATGTTTTGTTATGTTTAGGGCAACCTACAAGAAAAATTTATTCGTTTATTGAAGATGAAGAAAAACGTGGTATAGCAAATACAAATTATATTGTTAGAAATCGTAAAATTAAGTATCTTCAAAAAATAGAAGATGTAACTGAAACTTTTGATACGGTTTTAATAAGTACGTCAAAATTTTCGAATGAAAGTTTAGCACATTTAAAAAAGGCAAATACAATTTTTCTAATGAATAGTTTTGAGTTGGAGAATGAGCTTTTAACTTATGGTTTTAATGTGGAAAGTAGAGAAGAAGCTATTTTAGTTTTAAAGAAATAAAAAGTGAAAAAAAAATACGACATAGTTATTGTAGGAAGTGGGTTAGGAGGATTGGTTTCGGCTATTATTCTTGCTAAAGAAGGGAAAAGTGTTTGTGTTTTAGAAAAAAACAATCAATACGGAGGTAACTTACAAACTTTCGTAAGAGATAAAACCATTTTCGATACCGGAATTCATTACATTGGCGGACTTTCTAAAGGTCAAAACCTTAATGACTATTTCACCTATATTGGTATCATGGATGAATTGAAGTTAAAGAAAATGGATGAAAATGCATTTGATGTAATTTCTTTTGATGATGATACAAATGAATATCCACATGCACAAGGTTATGAAAATTTCATTCAACAACTAAGCTCTTTTTTTCCTGAAGAAGAGGAAGTTATAAGATCGTATTGCGAAAAAATTCAATACACTTGCGATTCTTTTCCACTATATAATTTAAGAGAAGGAGCGGGTTATTCTAATGAAGTTTTATCAATAAATGCAAAAGCCTATTTAGATGAATTAACATCAAATGAAAAATTGAAGGCAGTTTTAGCAGGAACAAATTTTTTATATGCAGGAATTGCAGATAAAACACCTTTATACGTTCATGCATTGTCTGTTAACTCTTATATTCAAAGCTCTTATCGTTGTATTAATGGCGGAAGTCAAATTACAAAACAATTGATTAAACAACTTCGAAAATATGGAGGAGAGGTTTATAAACACAAAGAAATTGTTGGCTTTGGTTATGAAGAAGGGAAATTAACTTCGGCTAAAACTAAAAACGGAGAAGAGTATTTTGGTGATATTTTTATATCGAATATAGAGCCAAAAACAACTTTAAAAATGATTGGCGAAGATAAGTTTAGAAAATCATATTATAGTAGAATTCAAAGTTTAGAAGTTTTACCTGCTGCATTTAGTTTATACCTTGTTTTTAAACCAGAAACGTTTAAATATCTAAATCATAATTATTATCATTTTAGCGATAGTAATAGAGTTTGGGATGCTAATGAATACACTGAAAATAGTTGGCCAGAAGCTTATATGGCCTCTATGAATGTTTCTAGCGAAGATCAAGTGTGGGCAGAAAGTTTAACTGCAATTACTTATATGCGTTTTGATGATTTAAATAATTGGGAAAACACCATTAATACAGTTGCAAATAAGGCAGAAAGAGGTCAAGCCTATGAAACTTTTAAAGCCAAAAAAGCAGAAGATTTTTTAACTGTTTTAGAACGTAAATTTCCTAATATTAGAAGTTGCATTAAATCGGTGCATTCTTCAACACCTTTATCTTATAGAGATTATATAGGCGGTCATAACGGAAATTTATACGGTTATGTAAAAGATTCAAACAATCCTATGAAAACGTTTATTTCGCCAAAAACAAAAATTGAAAATTTGTTTTTAACAGGTCAAAGTATAAATATGCACGGCGTTTTAGGAGTTACAATAGGAGCAGTGGTTACTTGTTCTGAAATCGTAGGGAAAGATTATTTAATAAATAAAATCAATTCTGAATTAGGAAAGGTTAATGAATAAAAGTATTCAAATAATTGTTGCATTTGTATCGTTCTTCGTTTTAAATTCTTGCGGAATTTCAAAATCAATTCAGCATAAACCTATTTTAACAGGCTATAATAATCAAATACCAGAAGTTATCAAGCATAATGATTCTTTGTTTTCTTCGGGTAAAAACTATTTAATAAAAAATAAACAACAATTGTGGGAACTACATGTTTCTGGTGATGCTTTAGAAAGAGGACTTACTATTGGAAGTTTAACACAACCTTTAATTCATAAACAAGAAAAAGTTTTTTTCTCAAAAATAGAAAGTATCGTTCCTTCAAAATTTAAATTAAGCTTACTAAGGCAATTTTTAAAATGGTACAATAGAAAATTATATTTACATGTTCCTGAAGAGTTTAAAACCGAGATTTACGGAGTTTCTCAGTATGCTTCTGATGATTATGAGAAAATAGCGCCAAAATACCTTAGAAGTCTTTATTTGCATGGAGCTCATGATATTGGACATGCTTTACAAGATTTAGCCTTGGTAGGATGTTCTTCTTTAGCTGTTTGGGGTGATAAATCAGAGGATGGTTCTTTAGTAGTAGGTAGAAATTTTGATTTTTATGCTGGCGATGAATTTGCTGAAGATAAAATTATTGCGTTTATAACTCCCAAAAAAGGACATCCATTCATGATGGTTACTTGGGGAGGAATGATTGGTGTGGTTTCGGGGATGAATAAAGAAGGTCTTTCTATTACAATTAATGCAGGAAAGTCCGAAATTCCATTAGTTGCTAAAACACCAATTTCTATTTTAGCACGCGAAATTTTACAATATGCTTCCACAATTGAGGAAGCTATTGCAATTGCCAAAAGTCGAGAAGTTTTTGTTGCCGAATCGATTATGGTTTCAAGCGCAAAAGATAAAAAAGCCATTTTAATTGAAGTTTCTCCGGATAATTTTGGTGTTTTTGAAGTAGAAAATAACAATCAGTTGGTTTGTTCTAATCATTTTCAAAGCGCAAGTTATAAAGACGATAAAAGAAATAGCAATCATATTGTAGAAAGCCATTCTAAGTATCGTTTTGATAGAATGAACGAACTTTTATCTGAAGAAGAAAAAATGAACCCTTTAAAAGTGGCCGATATTCTTAGAAATAAAGAAGGGCTTGAGAATATTGATTTAGGTTACGGAAATGAAAAAGCATTAAATCAGTTATTGGCACATCATGGAATAATTTTTAAACCCGAACTAAGAATGGTTTGGGTTTCATCAAATCCATATCAATTGGGTGAGTTTGTAGCTTATGATTTAAATAAAATTTTTGATACTAAAGAAGTGAAATTTGAAACTGTTGGAACTCAAGAATTCAATATTCCTGAAGATAATTTTATCAATTCAAAAGCATTTAAAAGTTATGAAAAATACAGGGTTTTGGATAGAGAAATAGATATTTCTTTAGAAAACAACCAAGAAATTAGTCCAGAAAAGGTTAAGATTTATCAAAATGCTAATCCAAATTTATGGATTGTTTATTACAAAATAGGTAACTATTACTATGATAAAGGTTGGTTAAAAGCGGCTGAAATACAATTTGAAAAGGCATTGACTAAAGAAGTTACAACTTTGCCAAGTAAAGTAGTAATCGAAAAAAAATTAAAGAGTATTAAAAGAAAATTAAACTAATATGATTCCTGCAATAGAAAAATTAAGTTCAGAAGAAATCGCGCGTTTTCAAAATGAGAAATTGCAAGAAACATTGGTTTATTTAAGTCAAAAATCACCTTACTATAAAAACTTATTTAGTAAAGAAAATATTGATGTTTCTGAAATTAAAACAATTTCAGATTTACAAAAAATACCAACAACTTCAAAAGATGCTTTACAAAAGTATAACGATGATTTTTTCTGTGTTCCAATGCACGAAATTGTTGATTATGCTACTACTTCTGGAACATTAGGAGATCCTGTTACTTTTGGTTTAACCGATAAAGATTTAGACAGATTGGCTTATAATGAAGCCATTTCTTTTGCTTGTGCTGGTATTCAAAAAGGAGATGTTGTGCAATTAATGACTACTTTGGATAGGCGTTTTATGGCGGGTTTAGCTTATTTTTTAGGCTTACGAAAATTAGGAGCTGGAGTAATTAGAGTAGGAGCGGGAATTCCAGAATTACAATGGGATTCTATTTTAAAATACAAACCAAAATACTTAATTGCAGTTCCGTCGTTTCTGTTAAAACTTATTGAATATGCTGAGCAAAAAGGTATAGATTATAACGCTTCAAGTGTAAAAGGCGTAATTTGTATTGGCGAAACATTACGAAATCAAGATTTTTCGTCAAGTTTATTAGCTGAGAAAGTTACTAATAAATGGAATATTAATTTGCATTCAACTTACGCTTCTACTGAAATGAGTACGGCTTTTACCGAATGTGAGTTTTTTCATGGCGGACATCAACATCCAGAGTTAATTATTACGGAAATTTTAGATGATAATGATTTACCAGTTATAGATGGGGGAAGTGGCGAATTAACAATTACCACATTAGGTGTAGAAGCAATCCCTTTGCTTCGTTTTAAAACTGGTGACATCGTTAAAATACATACAGAAACTTGTGCTTGCGGTAGAAATACACCACGAGTTGGACCTGTTTTAGGTAGAAAACAACAAATGATTAAATACAAAGGAACAACATTGTATCCACCAGTTATGCATGATTTGTTGGCTTCTTTTGATGAAATTCAACAGCATGTAATAGAAATTACTACAAACTCTTTTGGTACAGATGAGATTGTGCTTAAAGTTGCAACAACAAACACTTCAAAAGAATTTTTAGATAGTATAAAAGATCATTTTAGAGCAAAACTAAGAGTTGCACCTAATGTAGAAGTGGTCTCTTTGGATGTAATAAATAAAATTGTATTTACACCAATGAGTAGAAAACCAATACGTTTTATAGATTTAAGAAAATAAGATTACTACAATAGAGCAAAAAAGCTATCAGAATGACTTAAGGCTTTTTTAGTTATGAAAAAGAATATAAATAAAAACCCTTTAAATACTAGTATTTAAAGGGTTTTAGTTTTTTGAGCCTTGCTCTGCGGAGAAAGAGGGATTTAAACCATCATTCTAAACTATTGAAAACCAAAGGTTAATATCTTGAATTAAATTAGGGTAACCGATTTTACCCCCTTTTACAATCGTAATGAATTTCATTAACTTGTGAAGTGTAAAAATACTACTTAATTGGATGAAAACAAAGAATTTATTTAAAAAGAATACTAAAATTTGAACTAGTTATTTAAGTATATAATGACCCTGTTTTTAAGTTAATAATTTTGAAATATTTTCAAGAATATTAACCAAAAATCAGGTGAGTTACTTGTTCATATTTTATGCCAGCATATGAACAAAATTCTTCAATTGTAAGAAACTCATTTTCGTGCTTGTTAAGGTCCTTTTTTACCTTTTGCATCAATCTAGTACTTTGACGATAACTTTTACCTGTTATTCGTTGTATGTCCTTTGGATAGATGCATACCCTCTGTTTTTCAATTTTCATACTTTATCTATACCTTTGATTAGGCTTTGACTTACTTCTGACTTGCAGAAATTCATCTGCAATTTAATCCTTTTTTATTAAACGTATTTATTGTGTTATTATGTTTATTTAAGACACTTGTGTCGTTTTTGGACATATGGTACACTCATGTCTTTTTCTTTAGCTAAATGTTATGTAAACTTTGTTTAAATCATTCGGAAAGTGGTTGCAACCTGTTGATAGAATGAAGGAGATTTTAAATGATTGTTTAATTAAATTTTTAAGTTATGGCTAGACAGAAAGGCATAATTAAATTAAAAGGTACTATCGGAGATATTACTTTTTACAAAACCCAAGACGGACATTTGGCTCGTGAGAAAGGTGGAATTGACGCGAGCAGAATTGCGAGTGATCCTGCGTTCCAAAGAACGCGTGAAAACGGTTCCGAGTTTGGTAGAGCTGGAAAAGCCGGAAAGGTTTTAAGAACGGCTTTACGACCATTATTGTTGAACTCTGCCGATGGTAGAATGGTGAGTCGTTTGACTCAAACTATGGTAAAAGTTATTCAGGCTGATGCTGTGAGTGAAAGAGGATTACGAAATGTAATTGATGGTGAAGTTGAATTAGTACTTGGATTCGAATTTAATATTCGTGGAAAACTAGGTACTTCTTTATTTGCTCCGTTTACCTCAGCGATTGACAGAGCTGCAGGAACATTGGATGTTTCTATTCCATCGTTTGTACCTGCGAATATGATTGCTGCTCCAAGTGGAACAACTCACTTTAAAGTGATTTCTGGAGGAGCTGAAATCGATTTTACGAACGAAACCTATGTAGTAGAAACTACCGAAACGGCAATTTTGCCTTGGGACGGAACTGCAACAGCTGTAATCAACTTGAGTAATGCCGTTACAGCTAACTCTACTCATCCTTTAGTTTTGGCTTTAGGTATTGAGTTTTATCAAGAGATTAATGGGCAAATGTACCCTTTGAAAAATGGTGCATTCAACCCGTTATCGATTGTTAAAGTTGATGGTGGCGTGTAATGGTTATTAGGTTAACTAGAACTTATTTCCCTGAAGGAACAAATGGAAAACTCGAATGTGAAGGTAAATTGATATGCAATACCATAGAATTGCCTTGGAAGATGAACGAAACGAAGGTTTCCTGTATTCCTGAAGGGAAATATTTTATTAGAAAGCGATATAGCTCAAAATACAAATGGCATTTAGAATTAGTGGATGTACCAAATAGAAAGTTTATTCTTTTTCATCCTGCTAATAATGCACTGAAGGAATTACAAGGCTGTATTGCTCCGGTTACTAAACTTTCTGGACCAGGATTAGGTTTGTTATCCAGAAAAGCTTTTGAGAAGCTTAAAAGCATTGTTTACAAAGCTCTGGATAATCATGAAAGTGTTACGTTAATTGTTCAATCTTAAATTATAATTATGAAAAATATAGTTAATAGAGTTTCGGCTCCCACACCTAAGTTTTTTAAAGTGCTTCGTACTATTGGTTTGGCATTAGCTGCAGTTGGTGGAACTATTTTAGCAGCTCCAGTAGCTTTGCCAGTTGTTGTTACAACCATTGGCGGTTATGTTGCGGTTGCTGGAGGTGTTTTGACAGCTGCAAGTCAGTTGACAATTCCAAATGACAGCGAATAATCACACGCTAATAGGTACTGCGGGAGGTACATTTTTAAGTATTGCACCAAATATTCAATCTGAAGATATTGCAAAAACGGTTATCTTAGCCACCGTTGGAGCTGTAGTCAGTTTTACGATTTCGTTACTACTTAAAAGTCTGAATAAGAAGCACAAAAAATAAGTTTAGCCCTTGTTGTGGTGACCTTTGGGTTAAACAAAACGAAAGTCAGGTCTAAAAAGACTTGACTTTTTTTATTTATTAATTATATTTGAATTAACTAATTTATGAATACTAGTAATCCTTAGTTTTTTATCGGTTACTCTTTTTAGATGTCCTCCAGCAACATTTTTCCAGTTTGCACTGGGTGGAATAACAGTTTATAACTATATTAAAAATCTAGAAGATATGAATGACATTGGAATTTTTTTGAAAAGGTGGATTGGAGTTAACGCGGACAGACCAAAAGTAAAAAAGTCTAATCGATTTAAAGCTAAGAACGAACATATTGCAGTTAACTTCTCAGGTTCGATCCCTGACTGTCCACAAGAAAATAACCCAGCACTGCTGGGTTATTTAGTATTACAATAACGATATAAAATAACTCTTCGCATATCATTGATAAGATTTAAATTTTCATTGAATCGTTTTTCAGATTGTTCTAAAAGCTTTAAAGTTTGCACGTTTTTAAGGTGTTCCTCGTGGTCTTTTATCTCTTGATTAACTTTGTTTGAAAATTCTTTTCTAACATCGTGTAAGCGTAAAAATGGAATTACAGAACCACAAAGAAATTGATGCCAGAATTTTGTTTTCCAAAGTGCATAAGCAGTTAAATTGATATTATCAAAATCTTCTTTATTCTCGAAAATGATAACAAAACTATTTGTGAATGGCTCATTTGAAGGCTTTCCGCTGTTCATTCCTTTGTTAAGAATGAATAAATGAGGTTTCGAGTAAATCGTGTCTTTTTGGTGGGTTTTAATGATAAAATTCTGCATAACATTAGACTTTAAAATTGATTAGATTTTCAGTTTTTCGCAGATTTCCTATTGAAATGCAGATGTGCCTCGCTACGTTTACTCACGGATTTTGTTTGTTTTTTTGTGTTCGTGAATTCCGCTTCGCTCCATTTCACCCATAAATTTTTTCAAAAGAAAAAAAAGAAAAAAAGAAAGCCATTCGTCCAAGTGAAAGGTTTCAAAAAAGCAAGTTTTTCAGAAAAAATACTACCCGATACGTGATTGAAATCGGAAATGGTTAAGCAGAATAGAAATGTGTTTTGAAACTTTTTGGGTGGAGATTTTTTCGGAAACCCGAAGGGCTTGAACTTGCTTTTTTGAATACCTAAAACTTATTTTTGCTTCCTTTTTTACTTTATTTTTTTTGAAATATCCAATCGGAATGTTCTTGTTTAATCGGATTGTAGCTAATGAAATGAGTGTTGATTTGAAAGATAGACGTCTTTGGAAAGGGTATCAAATTCTTTGGATGGATTAATTAACCTAATCAGAAAATAATAAAGCTATTTATTCGGTCAAAGAATTTGATACTCTTTCTTGGATTTGATTTTTGAGGATGCCTAGAAATCAGTTGATAGTCGCAGTGTTCAGTTAACAGAAAAGTGTCTTATGAAAACGGGAAGCATCTTCAAAAAACAATGCATTAAAATACCGAGTGCGATGTGGCAGTAGCGCAAGTAAGGGTATTATTTTTTATTTGCTTACTGTGATGTTTCTGATTGCTTTAGTGGAAAAGCTGATACCTGAGATACAGTTGGCAGTAGCAGTATTCAGTTTGCATAAGATTATCTTAAAAAAAATGTTATAGCATCAGCTTTTCCGCTGGAGCAATAACTGTTTATTTACTGGCAAATAAAAAATGATACTCTTACTGGAAATTTTGGTTTTGTGGGTAATAAAAAGGCTTTTACCATAGGCAAATTAACTGAATTTCAAAGCCATTTTATTACTTACAAAAGCAATGCAAATACTTCCTATTTAACCATAAAGCTAATAAAAACAGTTACGGTGAACGTTCTTAAAATCGATAATAACAGAAAATATTCCTATGAAATAGAGAACGTTGTTAAAGGCAGTGGCGAAGGACTGTGTTTTTTGTAGCTGGGTGATGCGATGGAAGCTGCAAAAAATGTTGTCCTGGAGCCACTGGCAAGAGCGTTGGACGAGCGGCTTTTTTACATAATGTTATTATAATGGCTTGTCCCTTGCCCGAAGGGATTATAATGCCACATTATGTAACTAAGCTTTGGAGAAAAAATTACTGGCATGAGTTGCGAAGCGTACGTGTTTTTGTCTTAGCATTTGGCAAGCTCTTTGACTGATGGCTTATCGAATTTTACTATTTTGAACAAGACGCTTTAGCCAGCAGGCAATGTGCTTGATGTGCGGTGGGGCAAAAACCATGACAGTAATTTTTTTAGGAGCGTTGGCAAGGAGTGGCAATTGGAATGAAAATCTTATCGTTTATTATCTTTTTTGTGTTTCCAATCGCAATTTTCAGAAAAAATACTTGGTTTGAAATATATCCTGTTAATAATATCCAAAAATTTATTTGACTTTAGAAGACCACCACAATGTTCTGGTTCGGTTGCTATAGTGAAACCACACAATCTTTCAAATATCCATTGTGTTAAAGGATTATCTATTGAAAGTATATTTTGCATTTCTTCTTTTTTCATATATGTGAATTTTTTCCCTTTTCCGTTGTAAGGATTATTCAAGGTAAAAAAGTCTAAATCTATGTCGAAATATACTTTGGTTTCATTAGAAGCAATCAGATAGTCTTCAAGTTCTTTATGTGTTTTAAACTTTTTAATTATATGTTTGTTGCCATTTATATCAATAAGTTCTTCATCTTCCCAATTGCTTTCAAAAGTACCTTGTCGGCAGTGAACATAAATATCTCCAATAATATTCAGATATGCAGCAGATAAAATGTGACCGTCATTATTCCCTGCCAATTTAGCCCAACTAAATAAAGCTACTTCACCATCATTAGATTGATCAAGTTTAGATAGCCACTTCTTTTCTTTTTCACACGGATAACACAAATCTTGATGCCAATCTAAGCTTACTAAACAAGGTGGTTTACCATTTGTATTTTCTCTAGACCATTTTAGCCAATAAAAAAAAGCATACCTGTGTTCTTGAAAAATGGCTAATTCAGTTACTCCGTTTTTCAAAAATGGATGTGATAAAATTTGTTTAGCGGAACCTGGCGGAACTATGTAGTAAGGATTTCTAAATTTCATAAAGAACTTTATTGACTTGATAATGTGATTTTAGCAATAAAAGTTGTTAGAATGATATTTAGCCAAAATTGCCAATTTTCAAGATTAACGATACAAAACGTAACCGATATACCGATTAATATATTTAATATTAAAAATGTCTGTTTTTTTTGCTTTTTTATTTTAA
This sequence comes from Flavobacteriaceae bacterium, assembly GCA_002862805.1. Classification (GTDB taxonomy): domain Bacteria; phylum Bacteroidota; class Bacteroidia; order Flavobacteriales; family Flavobacteriaceae; genus Flavobacterium. Next base: position 12,366 of record PKEA01000064.1, read on the forward strand.
TACTTTTTTTGCCATTTGTATTGTCAAAATTATGTACACCATAATTTATAGTTTTCTTTGCTGAATCGTCTATTATAGCCCAGCCAATTGAATTACTCCCTAAATCTAAACCTAAATATTTACTCATATTTTTTAAATGAAATTAACGAGATGAAGCAAACAAAGAATTGATGCTAGGAATACTTGGACTAGGAGTGATTTTTGTGCAGGTGAATGAGATAATTTATTTAAAATTTGTTTTTGTTTTTCTACCCACCTTTTCTACCCACTTATGGTAAAATAGGGATGATTTTCCAATAACCACCTTTATCACTACCTTCTCTACTAAGTAATCCTAAATCTTTTAAAAAATCTATGTTATTATCTATAGCAGAAGCACTTATGCCTACAACTTGTTCTAATTCTTTTTTAGTTACTTTATGATTATTATGAACTTCTCTAAGAATTTTAACTCTATTATCTGTTAGTTTTTCTACCCACTTTTCTACCCACTTTTCAAAATCGAAAGGTCTTCTAAGTGTAACAGTAAACATTCCATCTATATTAAATTCTGGAGGAGTTAATCCTTCATCATTCATAACATCACGAATACGAGTAATACCTGAACCTATCTGTTCTACTAATCGCATTCTTTCAAATAAACCAAAAATCAAAGGATTTCTACTGGCACTCCTTTTACCAAATTCACTTCTAGGAACAGCACTTACTAAACCACCAGGATTTGATATTTCTACACGATCATCAAATACTTCTATAGTTATTCTCGCTCCTTTATCATAATAATCGCGATGCGCTAATGAATTTATAATTGTTTCTTTGAATGCTGTTTCCGGGATTTCCCATAATTCTTTTCTTGGTTTTCCACCTTCGCCTTCAATATCATATCTTACATTTAGTTTTGACTTTAACCAAATCATACTTTTTTGATATTGTTGGTATAATGTTCCAGTCATTAATTTATCATCAACAATATAACGTTTGTCTGTACCATCAAATGCTACGCAACGAATTACAGCTTTTTCGAAAAACTTTTCCGGATTACTCCCAAAAAATAAAACGGTTCCGTTTTTTAATTGGTCATCATTGGTTACTAACTTTAGATTGGTAAATAATTGTTCGTCTGAAGTTGCGTTGACTAAACCAGCTGCAAACCGAAATGTATTGATATTTTCTTTTGCAATGTCATTTTCTATATTGGCTTCTTTGCAGATGGCATCATCAAAATAAATTTTGTCTGCTTGTTGAAAAAAATCTCTCATTTCTTCAACTGTTGTCAATTTTTGAGAATTTGGACCTTGACGTACATAAATAGCTCCAGATAAAACATAAGGCTTATTTTGACCTGAAGGAACTTCGATTACTGCTATATCTTTGCCATCTACCTCAACAATATTAAAATCACATTTCAACACTGGAGATATTTCGTTTATTGAATTTTGTATTGCAGAACGTTTTGCATTATCAATGGTTATCCCTTTGATGGTATTAGCATCGTCAACGCCAATTAAAACAACACCACCTGAAGCATTTGCAAAAGCACATACTTCTTCTGTAATTTCTTTTATCTTACTTGGAATACTTACTTTGAATTCGGCATTGTAGCCTTCTCCAGAAGCTATTATTGATTTTATTTCGGTTGGG
>PKEA01000079.1 GCA_002862805.1 Flavobacteriaceae bacterium
TAATGACAGCTGCAACAACAATTATTGCTTTACTTCCGGTTTTAACCTCAACAGGAAAAGGTTCAGATATTATGATTCCAATGGCTATTCCAACTTTTGGCGGTATGACCATTCAAATTATGACCATGTTTGTAGTACCTGTATTACAAGCGTTTTGGAGAGAAACAGTAATTAAAAATAAAGAAAAAAGAAATGCGTAAAATACTAATCATATTCATTCTATTTTTTGCATATAATGTTGAAGGTCAATCTATAAACGACTATTATATTATTGCTGCAGAAAATAATCCAGAATTAAAAGCAAAGTATAAGGAGTTTGAAGCAGCCATGCAAAAAATACCACAAGTGAGTTCTTTACCAGATCCTAATCTTTCTATGGGTTATTTTATTTCACCTGTAGAAACAAGACTTGGTCCTCAAAATATGCGATTTTCACTAACTCAAATATTTCCTTGGTTTGGTACTTTAAAAGCTCAAAAAAATGCTACAACCTTAATGGCTGAAAGTAAATACCAAGCCTTTTTAAATGCTAAAAATATACTTTATTCTCAAGTTGCTACTGCTTATTATCCATTGTATGAGTTGGTAAAACTAAAAGAAATTGAACAAGAAAACATCAAAATTCTTGAATCATATAAAAATATTGCCAATGCAAAATTTGAAAACGGTAAAGGAAGTTTAGTAGATGTCTTACGTGTAGATATAATGATTAAAGATGCACAAACTAATTTAGAAATTTTAACTAAAAAAGAACCTGCATTAACATCTTGGTTGAATAGTATTCTAAATAGAAAGTACGATGAAAAAATTGTAGTGGCTCAAGAAATAGAAGTAATTGAATTACCAATAGAATACCGCAAAGATTCTATAACCACTAACCCAATTCTACAAGAGCTTGAATTAAAAAAACAAGCTTCAGAAGTAGCTATTGAAGTAGCTAGAAAACAAGGTTTACCTAAATTAGGTCTTGGTTTAGATTATGTTTTGGTAGGGAAAGGAATGAATAACTTTCCTGATTCTGGTAAAGATATTATCATGCCAATGGTTTCGGTAAGTTTACCAATTTTTAGAAAAAAATACAATGCTGCAACGAAAGAAGCAAAACTAATGCAAGAAAGTTATGCTTTTCAAAAAGAAGCGTATGAAAACAAATTAAACGGCACGTACTATAAACTTGTTTTTGAATTAGAAAAGGAAAGAGATTTATTAAAATTATATGAAGGTCAAGTACTAACACTTTCTAAAAGTTTGAATCTACTATTCGCTTATTACAGTAATGCGAATAAAGATTTTGAAGAAGTATTACGCATGCAACAAGAGTTTTTAAAGTATCAAAAAATGCAGTTGTCGAGTACTAGTACTTTTTATATAAAATTAGCTGAATTGGATTATTTAACAGCAAAACAATTTTAATTATGAACTTAGATAAAAAAACAAAAATATTATTAGCTGTAACTTTATTAGTTGGGCTATTATTAGGTGCTCTATTCTTTGGTGAAAGCACGAAAGAAGAAGATAATAAAACAGAAGCCAAATCAAAAGCAGAAGTTTGGACGTGTTCCATGCATCCACAAATTAGACAACCAGAACCTGGTGATTGTCCTATATGTGGTATGGATTTAATTCCTTTAGAATCAGGTAATGATGATATTGATCCCGAAGCAATTAGTATGTCTGAATCAGCGATGATTATTGCAGGAATCTCTACTTACAGAGTAGGAAATACAGATGGCGTAAAAGAAATTTCATTGAATGGAAAAATTGAAGTGAATGAGAAAACAGTTTATAGTCAATCATCACATATTCCAGGTCGTATTGAAAAAATTCAAGTCTCTTTTGTAGGCGAATATGTTAAAAAAGGACAAGTGGTTGCTTATGTTTATTCTCCGGAATTAGCGAGTGCACAACAAGAACTTATTGAAGCCTATAGTGTAAAAGACCTTCAGCCTCAATTATTCGAATCGGTAAAAATGAAATTAAAAAACTGGAAAGTTTCAGATGCTACTATTAACAGTATTATTTCTTCAGGTAAAACACAAGATAAGTTTCCTGTTTATGCGGATGTTTCAGGCTATATCATTAAAAAAAATGTAGAACTAGGAGATTATCTGCAAAAAGGACAAACCCTCTATGATGTTGCAGATTTATCAACCGTTTGGGTACTTTTTGAAATTTACGAATCGGATATGAGTTGGGTTAAAAAAGGAGATAAAATAAATTATACAGTGGCATCTTTTCCAGGAGAAACATTTTCAGGAACTATTGCATTTATTGACCCATTTATAAACCCAATGACTCGAATTGCAAAAGCAAGAGTTGAAGTAGCTAATTCTGGATTAAAATTCAAACCTGAAATGTTTACTACAGGTACTTTAAAAACTAAAATTACAAGCAATAAATCAACATTAAGTGTTCCTAAATCGGCAGTGATGTGGACAGGAAAACGCTCTATTGTGTACATTAAAAATGAAACAGATAAAGGAATAACTTTCAAATTACGCGAAGTTACATTAGGACCACTTTTGGGGAATGATTATATAATTGAAAAAGGTTTAGAAGTTGGTGAAGAAATTGTTGCAAATGGTACTTTTAATGTGGATGCTGCTGCACAATTAGCAGGAAAACCAAGCATGATGAATTTGGAAGGTGGCAGAGTAAGCACAGGTCATAATCATGGAGATTCTTCTATGCCTATGAGTGAGGATAAAAAAGTAGTATTAAAAACAGAAAAAACAACGATTAGTGCTGAAGCAAAAAAGAGTTTACAACCATTATATAAAGATTATTTTGAATTTAAAGATGCCTTAACAAAAGATGATTTTAATACTGCTAAAAAAGCCCTATTAGAATTTGAAAAGTCTTTTGGTAAAATAAACATGAGCGTATTTAAAGGTGAATCTCATAAAGTATGGATGAATTATCAAACAGAGCTGAAAAAGCAAACACTTCATGCTACACATATAAAAAGCATTAAAGAATTAAGAATATCATTTGAACCAATATCAAACGTAATGATAGCAATGACAAAGGCTTTTAATCCTTTAAATGGAAGTTCTTATGTTCAGTTTTGTCCTATGGCTAATAGTGACAAAGGTTCAAATTGGTTAAGTAAAGAGAATAAAGTAGTTAACCCATATTTTGGAGCTTCCATGTTAAAATGTGGAGAAGTAAAAGAAACAATTAATAACAAATAAATTTTAAAATCATGAAAAAAGTAATTGGAATTTTAGCAATAGCTTTATTAAGCGTAACAGTTTCTTGTAAAGAGAAAAAAGAACATGAACACCATGATGATACTATGCATAACGAAGAAATGCAAATGGATTCACATGAAGGCCACGACCATTCTAAAATGGAAGAAACAGCTGCAATGTATTATTGCCCTATGAAATGTGAGGGTGATAAAACCTATGACAAAGCGGGAGAATGTCCAAAATGTGGAATGGATTTAGTGGTTGTAGAGAAAGAATAAGTCTATGATCAAGTTACACATCAAAAATATGGTATGTAAGCGATGTATTTTAGTAGTTAAGTCTGAGTTAGAAAAACTTGGGCTTAACTATCTATCCGTTGAGTTAGGTGAAGTAACCTTTCAAACCGAAATATCTCAAAAAGATAAAATAGGTATATCTAAACATCTTGAAGCACTTGGGTTCGAAATTTTGAACGATACAAATAGCAAAACAATAGAAAAAATTAAAAGTAGTCTTATTGATTTAATTCAAAATAAAAACAACAACACAAAGGATAATCTTTCCAACTATCTGAAAGAAAAACTACATCAAGATTACAGTAAGTTAAGCAACTTATTTTCTCAAATTGAAGGAATTAGTATTGAAAAATATTTTATCAATTTAAAAATCGAAAAAGTAAAAGAATTACTATTTTATGATGAATTATCATTATCTGAAATAGCCTATTCATTAAATTACAGTAGTGTTTCGCACTTAAGTCATCAATTTAAAAAAGTTACAGGTTTTAGTCCCACCTATTTCAAAAAATTAAAAGAAAATAAACGTAAAGAAATAGATCTATTATAAAATTGTACAAATCATATCCATAATTATACAAACTTAAGTGGCTTGAGTTTTCGAAATTTGTACTATTAAAATAACAAAATTATGAAATTGCTTGAAACAAGTAGTTTGTGTAAGCAAATACCATTAATCTAAAAAGCGATTCCTTAGGTTACCGGTATAAAATAAAAATCAAACATATGAAACATACATACCACATTGAAGGAATGACCTGCTCTGGTTGTGAAGCCAAAGTTAAAAAAGATTTATCTAATGTTGAAAATGTTACTGAAGTAGAAGTTTTTAAAGAAGATAAAAAAGTATCAATCATCATGTCAAAACATGTTGAAATAGAAGTTTTACAAAATGCTTTAGGAGGAAAAGAGAGTAAATATCAAATTTCTTTACCTATTAATAATTCAAAAGAAGTTGTTCAAAAAAGTTGTTGTTCTACTGGAGAAAAAGAACATAAACATCATGAAATAAAACACACCCATCAAGCAGGTAAATATTATTGTCCTATGCATTGTGAGGGTGATAAAATTTATGATAAAGCTGGTGATTGCCCAGTTTGTGGAATGGATTTAGTAAAAGAGCCAGAGGTTATTCAAAGCACAAAATATACTTGTCCCATGCATCCTGAAATCGTTCAAGATAAGCCAGGAAGTTGTCCTATTTGTGGAATGGATTTAGTACCACTGGAACCAACCGAATCGGAAGAAGATAAAACCTATCAAAAGTTATGGTACAAAATGAAAATTGCTACAATTTTCACCTTGCCTATTTTTATCATTACCATGTCTGATATGATTCCTAACAACCCATTGTACCAACTAATGGATTTACAATATTGGAATTGGATTCAATTGGTATTTACAATTCCTGTCGTTTTTTATGCTTGTTGGATGTTTTTTGAAAGAGCATGGAAATCAATCGTAAATTGGAATTTAAACATGTTCACTTTAATAGGCATTGGAACAGGAGTTGCTTTTATTTTCAGTAGTATTGGATTATTATTTCCAGCTATTTTTCCAGACCAATTCAAAACTGCCGAAGGCACCGTTCATTTGTATTTTGAAGCTACTGCAGTAGTTTTAACCTTAGTTTTATTAGGTCAACTTTTAGAAGCTAAAGCACACAGTAGAACTAGTGGAGCTATTAAAGAACTACTAAAATTAGCACCAACAGAAGCTACTTTAGTACTGGATGGCGAAGAAAAAGTAATTTCAATTCACGACATTAAAAAAGGAGATATACTTAGAGTAAAACCAGGTGAAAAAATTCCAGTTGATGGAATCATTACTGAAGGAAATAGTACCATTGATGAATCAATGATTACGGGAGAACCTATACCCATTGATAAAAAAATTGAGGATAAAGTAAGTTCTGGAACAATCAACGGTACAAAATCTTTTTTGATGATTGCCGAAAAAGTAGGTTCAGATACCTTATTATCTCAAATTGTGCAAATGGTTTCAGATGCAAGTCGTTCGAGAGCTCCAATTCAAAATTTAGTAGATAAAATTTCAAAATATTTTGTACCAATTGTGGTACTCATAGCTGTTATTACATTTTTTGTTTGGTGGATTATCGGTCCAGAACCCAAGTTAGTGTATGGTTTTATAAATGCTATTGCAGTATTAATCATTGCTTGTCCATGTGCTTTAGGTTTAGCAACACCAATGTCAGTAATGGTCGGTGTTGGTAAAGGTGCAAAATCAGGTGTATTAATTAAAAACGCTGAAGCCATTGAGAAAATGGATAAAATTGATGTTTTAATCACAGATAAAACGGGAACTTTAACCGAAGGAAAACCGTCAGTTGAAAAAATCGTAGTAAAAGATGTAGATGAAAACATAGTTTTAGGAAAAATTGCATCACTAAATCAAAATAGTGAACATCCATTAGCAACAGCGGTTGTAAATTTTGCTAAAACTAAAAACACTCAGTTTTTTAAAGTAGAAAACTTTGATGCTGTAACAGGTAAAGGAGTTATTGGGTTTATTGACACTATAAAAGTCAGCTTAGGGAATAAAAAACTAATCGAGCTAGAAGGAATTAAAGATTTTTCAAATATTGAGCAAGAAGTTATTGCAGAACAAAAGTTAGGAAAAACTGTTTCTTATATTGCTATTGATAAAAAAGTAGTAGGTTATATCACAATAACCGATGCAATTAAAAAATCGAGTTTAGAGGCTATTAACGAACTAAAGCGTCAGGGAATTCAAGTCATAATGTTAACAGGAGATAATGAAAATACGGCAAAAGCAGTAGCTTCTGAACTAAACTTAACCGATTTTAAAGCAAGCTGTTTGCCACAAGATAAATTAGAATACATCAAAGAGCTACAAGCCAAAGGTAAAATAGTAGCAATGGCAGGTGATGGTATAAACGATGCACCAGCATTAGCACAATCCGACATTGGAATAGCAATGGGAACAGGAACAGATGTGGCCATTGAAAGTGCTAAAATTACTTTAGTAAAAGGGGATTTAAAAGGAATAGTGAAAGCTAAAAATTTAAGTCACGCAGTAATGAAAAACATCAAGCAAAATCTGTTTTTTGCTTTTATCTATAATGTTTTAGGAGTTCCAATAGCAGCAGGTGTTTTATTTCCTGTTTTTGGGATATTACTTTCTCCAATGATTGCAGCTTTAGCTATGAGTTTTAGCTCTGTATCAGTAATTGCTAATGCATTACGATTAAGAACTATGAAAATTTAAAAGCACATGTTATCTATATAAATAACTAAAAAAACAACCATCTTTAACAATATTTTTAACACAATGAAGTTTTATACAAACTAACCCATATTGTATTAAAATGAATGAGTATTGTCTGAATTTTTTTAGTGAATTTGAAAAGGAGTATCAAAACATTAAAACTACAAATTCAGACAGTATTGTCATTGCACATAAAGTCACTGAATTAATCGAAAGGAGAAGTAAGGAACTATTCAAATGGCTAAAAAAACATAAATTTAGTTCTCCAGAAGAAGAAATATATTTTTTTAAAGACTTGAAACCTATATTTATATCCAAGCTTATCTATTACAAAACAGTTTTAAGTATAGAAACAAACTTACCAACATCAAAAAAGAATAAGATTAAATTTTATGAAGAAGCTTTAAATTTAATACAAGAAAACACCAATAAGAATAGAAAGTTCTATGAATACTATAGAGCAAGAGCTTCACATAAAGACAATATATATTTCTTGAGAAATTGTGATGCTAATATTTTAAAAAGAGATTGTTCTTTGATCAATTACGATGTAAAATTATGTACTACGCATGATTACAACATGGCTGTAATGATTGCCAACGATATATTAACCACTTATCTAGAAAATAAAATAGAACAATTAGAAAATAATTGCTCAACTGTTCACCCATCCGTACAACAAACAGTTAATTGGACTGGTACTAAAATTGATTTAGTCGAACTCATTTATGCCTTACACCATTCCAAAAAAATTAACAACGGCAGCACTGATATAAAGGAATTAGCTTTATTCTTTGGTAAAATTTTCAATCAAGATATTGAAGAAAATATTTATCGTTTTTACATTGACATCAAAAACAGAAAAACAGGTCGTCCCAAGTTCATCAATCAACTTGCAGAAGTTTTAGAAAAGCATATATTAGAAGATGAAAATGAAAATAAGTAACTTCTTTCTTAAATAAATTTATTTCAAAAACACACAACTTGTGTTGAGGTTGTGAATCAGCTTACAAATCCATGATTTTGACTTACTATACTAAATTGAATTTTATGCTTTAGATTTATTCAATTCAATAAAGCTAGAAAACAAAGCACTTTGTAGTCTTTTAATAAAAAATCGTACACAACTTGTGTTTGGGTTGTGAATTAAAACCAATCAAACTTCACAAATTTGTACCATAACAATTTAAAACATCAGTTATGGCAGTACAAGTTATCACAATCGAAGACTTAAACGAATTTCGTAATCTTCTTCTAAATGATTTAAAAGAAATCATTCAATCCAAACCGCAACAAACAAAACAGTGGCTCAAATCCAAAGAAGTCAGAAAGCTGTTAAACATTTCTCCAGGTACTTTACAAAACCTTCGCATCAACGGAACACTAACGTATACTAAAGTTGGTGGCATCATGTATTACGATAATTCAGATATCAATAAACTTTTAAATGGAAATAAGGTAAACGCTCTACCTACTCTATTTAAGTAGAATACCTTTTTGTCATAACGTGCTTACCTGCACTGAGCTTGTCGAAGTGTCGAGGTATCTCCTGCAAAGCAGGTTAGTGTTTGAACTTTGTTCAAGCTCAACTATTCACTAATTACTATTCACTAATCACTAGTAAATGAATTACATCAAACACCTCACTGGTTTCTTTGAGAAAGTAGCCATAGATAAAACTTTAAACCCAACACACGTAAGTTTATACATTGCCCTATTCCAATTTTGGAACTGCAACCGCTTCAAAAATCCAATCAGTATAAATCGCGATGAGGTCATGAGAATTAGTAAAATCAGTTCTAAAGCAACCTATCACAAATGCCTGAAAAACTTACACAGTTTGGGTTACATCAACTACGAACCATCATACAATCCATTCAAAGGAAGTCATGTTATTTTATTCAACTTTTCAGAAGATTTAAAACCGCTACCAAAATCCGAAAGAAAACCAAAAAATGAACCGCTTATTGAACTTGTTTCTGAACAAGCTTTGAATAAGTCTTGTACTAGTAGTGAAACAGGTACTGAACAAGCAGTAGTACCTTCTATAAACTATATAAACAATACAAACATTTTAAACGAAAAAAACGTTTCAAACTTGGAAAAGCACTCAAAAAATTTTGAAGAAATAAATAATTCAGTTTTAAAAAATGAAACCGAAGATGAGAAAGAAAAAAAGTTGCGCGAAAAAAAGAAAGAAGAATTTATTGTCACTTCGAGCGCAGTCGAGAAGCCATCAATCGAAGAAGTCAAAAACTATTTCCAAGAAAATGACTTTCCGGAACAAGAAGCTCAAAAATTCTTCAATTACTTCAAAAGTGTTGGTTGGTTAGTCGGAGGCAAAACACCAATGGTCGATTGGCAAGCAGCAGCACAAAATTGGATAATTAACGCACCAAAATTCATTTCAAATGCAGAACAACCCAACAGAGCAAAACAACTCAACACAACAACCGATAAAGACTATTCAGAGCCACTATAGCTATGATGAGGTTATCATTTGGTTAGAAAATAAAGGAATTGAACTATACGGTAATCATTTCAAAATCATTGAAACCGATTATCCAATTGTATACAAACTAATCGCTTATTTCTTAAAAGACGAACCAACATGTTTTCAATACGGTATAAAACCTCAACCAAGATTTGATATTAAGAGGAGGACTGCCAGTGGCAGTCAGGTATAAAAATTATAAGTTATGAATACGACATTAAGTTATTTAGAAATCATTTCTTGGTTAGAAAAAAAAGGAATTGAGTTGTATGGTAAGAAATTCAAAATCTTAGAAACAGACCATGAAATAATATACAAACTAATTGCATACTTTTTGAAGGATGAACAAGCTTGTTATCAATTCAATATCGATTTAGAAAAAGGCATCTTATTAACCGGACCAATCGGCTGCGGTAAAACATCATTGATGAACTTAATGAAATACCTAACAGCAACAGAACACAAGTTTTTCGTAAAACCCTGCAGAGATATCAGCTTTGAATTCATCCAAGACGGTTACCAAATAATTCACAAATACAGCATTGGTAAACTCTATCAATCTGAACCAAGAACCTATTGCTTTGACGATTTAGGAACAGAAAACAACCTAAAATACTTCGGAAACGAATGCAATGTAATGGCAGAAATTCTACTCAGTAGATATGATCTATTCATTTCAAAAAAACTATTAACCCACATAACCACAAACCTATCAGCAACAGAAATAGAAAAACATTATGGTAATCGTGTTCGCTCAAGGCTCAGAGAGATGGTAAACTTAATAGCTTATGACAAATCAACACTTGATAAACGATAAGGTCAGTTCGAGTGTTTTTTGTGCAATGAAATGGAACAAAAAATGTATCGAGAACCTTTCAAATAACCGAATAACCAAATGAACACAATAACCAACTTTTGGAACTACTTCCAACAAAACAACTTCGTTTTCCTACTCCTAAACGAAATCTCAAAAGATGAACTAAAAACCCATTTCGACAAACTAATCGAAATACTGCATCAATACAATAAAGACCTAGATATCATCATTAAAAACAAAAAAAACGGAGCAGAATTAATCATAACATCAAACGGAAATCCCTACCTTTTCAAAGAAGTTGAATTACTAGTTCATCATGCACCAGTTATAGAGCGTTGGAAAATAACCGAATTCCTCCAACCCGAAACCAATTTAATCAAATACGAAAACGGTACCGACAAACCACTAGAATATTACGGCATCACTTTACGAATAAGTGAAATGTATTTCATCCCATTAGAAAACCCAAACAAACCAACCGATTTAGGAATAAAAGTATTACTCAAAAATTACATCGTACACAAAGACAACCCAAAACTTCGAGAAGCTGTTTATGTGCACATCGAACATCTAATTGGAGAAAAGTCTTTTGCTAATAATATTACGTTTATTGAAATTGGACAATTAGAAGGATATTATGAAAGTCAAATTGAGTTATTTGAATTATCAACTTTTATTGATTTTAAAAAAAATGAAAACTAAAATATGTCAAAATGTAACTTTTCACACCTTAACAATTATTTTGACAGAGTTAAATTGACATAAAAACTGACAATTTGTCTAATAATCAAATATTTAATTATAATAAATAAAAATTGACACTACAGGAATGATTTTTGACTTTTTAACATATTATTTGTAATATATGGAAAAGGAATTTAAGATTTTATCAATAGATGGTGGAGGAATAAAAGGTTTATACTCTGCAAAAATATTAGAGCAATTTGAAGAAAAATTCAATTGTTCAATCTCTGATTATTTTGATATGATTTGTGGTACTTCGACAGGAGGATTGATTGCACTTGCACTATCACTGAAAATTCCTGCTTCTGAAATTTGTAAATTTTACGAAGAAGAAGGACCAAAAATATTTCCAAACTTTAAAAAAGTAAAATTTGGAAAGACTAAAATTAGTAGAGGTACATTAAAACAAGTTCTTTATGGTGGTAAATTCTCTGATAAACCTTTAAGAATTGCATTAGAAAATATTTTCAAAGATAGTAAAATTGGAGATAGTAATAATTTATTATGCATACCAAGTTATACCATAACTGAAGCCAGACCATTTGTTTTTAAGTTTGACCACAAAGAAGGAAATCTTGACAGAGATAATGGCGCTTCAATGGTTGATGTTGCACTAGCTACTTCAGCAGCACCAACATATTTCCCAATGGCAGAAATAAAATATTACGATAATAAACAGTTTATTGATGGAGGAGTTTGGGGTAATAATCCAACGCTTGTAGGTTTGTTAGAAGCACTTGATTATTTCGTGGGAAAAAATAAAGAATTTGATAAATTAAAAATATTATCAGTTAGCAGTCTCTCACTTACGGGAGGAAAAAAAACTGGTCTAAAAAGAAGTAGATCATTTTTGGATTGGCGTGATGAATTATTTGAAACATCACTCACCGGACAAAGCTATTTCTCTCATTATTTTATGGAAAAAATACAGAACCTTTCTGATATATCAATTGATTATGTCCGAATTCCTACTTCTGAAATCTCAAGTGACCAAGAAAGTTTAATTCAACTTGATGTTGCAACAAAAAAAGCTTTAGACCTGATTAAAGGAAAAGGAAAAGATATGGCAGATGTTTTTAAGAAAAAACCTGAAATCGCTGATTTCTTTAAAAGTAAAAAATTATATAACACAACTAAAAAATAATAAAATGGCAGATTTACATGAAACATTTGTTAGTTTTAATGACAATATTAAGCTTTCTGAAAATAGAAAAAAAGAATTGAGAAAATCTAGAAATGCAGTTCGAGAGGATATCAGAAAATATTTCACAGACAATAGAGATAAGCATACTGTTAAATTTAAAGGACAAGGTTCGTTCTCTATGAATACCTCTATTCTTCCTTTAAGCGGTGAATATGATGTTGATGATGGAGTTTATATTTTTGGCAAAGAAGAAGATAGACCTACTCCATCACAAGCGCATGGTTGGATTTTGAAGGCTGTTGAAAATCGAACAAATCAAAACAGTATTGATAAAAATACATGTGTTAGAGTTCAATACGCTGCTCAATATCACATAGACTTGCCAATTTACTATAAAACGACAGATAATGACAATGAAAGTTTCTTTGATAGTTCTGATGTACCGGAATTAGCTCATAAAGATAAAGGATGGATACCGAGTGATCCTTATGCTTTTAGAATATGGTTTGAAGAAAAGGCAAAAGGTAAAGAACAGCTAAAAAGAATTGTACGTTATTTAAAAGCTTGGACTGATAATAAAAGTCATTTAAAATTACCTAGTGGTATGGTGTTTACAATTTTAGCAGTTAATAATTATGTTTCAAAAGTTAGGGATGATGAGGCTTTTTTAGAAACTTTAAAATCTATTCAATCAGCAATCGATACTTCAAAAAACTTTTGGGCAAGATATGAATGTTTTAGACCGACTATTGATACAAATGAAAATTTGTTAGATAAATACTCTTCAGAAACAAGAAAGAAAAATTTCCTTGACGCACTAGATAGTTTAATTACTTCTGGTAATCAAGCAATAGAGGCTAAAAGTAAAAAGGACGCTTGTGCAAAATGGCAAAAGCATTTAGGAGACAGATTTCCATGTTCAACTATAGAGGAAAAAGATGAAGATGTTGCAAAAGCATTTTCTTCACCAGACCAATTACGATACGATAACAAATCTGCTTAATGATTGACTACAACTTACTTTTAAAAGAATTTGGGAAACTTGAAACTTGTAAAAAATTAGATACTCAAGTACTAAAAACACTTGATTATAAATTTTATGAAGATAGTATTGTTTGGGAAATTCAAACAGAATTAACATTTGATAATAGAAATATTGATGTTGTTTTTTATTTGAATTTTCCTAGCGATTTTCCTTTTACATCACCCAAAATATTTATTAATAAGGAAAGTTATCAGGATTTAAAATACATTCCACATGTAAATGAAGATTTAAGCATTTGTATTTTTGATGAAGGACTAAATCTAATTTTACCCAAAAATGATTTTATTGGTTTAATTGAATTAATCGTTTCTAAAGCAAAAAAAATAATTCGAGATGC
>PKEA01000100.1 GCA_002862805.1 Flavobacteriaceae bacterium
GACAATTATTGTTTTTTGAAATTGTAATTGATTTATTGCTATTGAAAACCGTTTCTACTCCAAAGTCTTTGTATATTTCTGCTAAAGCTGAATCTCCTTGCAAGCTGTTTTGTTTGTAGCTTGATAATGTGATTTGTGTTCCAATTTCTGACAAGGCTACGATTGAATAGAAATACGAAGCTGAAGACCAATCTGATTCAATGGTGAATTGTGAATTATGAATTGTGAATTGTGGGTTTACTTTAATGACATTATTTTTAAAACTGGTTTCAACACCAATTTCATTTAGTAATGCTAATGTCATTTTTATGTAGGGAATGGAAGTTATTTCTCCTTCTAGAGTTAATTCTAAACCGTTTTCTAATTTTGGTGCGATTAATAATAAAGCTGAAATGTATTGACTACTAACATCCGCTTTTAAGGACACTTTGTTTTTTGTTATTTTTTGACCTTTGATTCTTATTGGTGGAAATCCTTCATTTTCTTCATAACTGATTTCGGCTCCAAGTTGTTTTAAAGCTTCTACCAAAATTTTAATGGGACGTTCTTTCATTCTTGACGAACCAGTAAGAACAATTTCTTTATTTTCTTGAATGGCAAAAAAAGCGGTTAGAAAACGCATAGCTGTTCCTGCGTGATGAACGTCAATTAATTGTGAATTGTGAGTTGTGAGTTGTGAATTTCGTAAAGCTTCTTCCATCACGTTTGAATCATCTGATTGAGAAATATTCTTTATTTCAATATTTGGATATAAAGCTTGTAACAATAACAATCTATTGGTTTCAGACTTTGAACCTGTAATTTTTATTGAAGATCTCGACTTATCTATATTTGAATGTTGAAGTACTAAATTCATTTAATTAGAAACGAATTTTAATCCTACTAAAGATAGAATTAATGTGGTTAAAAAAAATACACGCCAAAAAGTAGCTGGTTCTTTGAAAACTAAAACACCAACTACAACACTTCCTACTGCACCTATTCCTGTCCAAACTGCATAAGCCGTTCCTATAGGTAATTCTTTGGTTGCTTTTACCAATAACACCATACTTATGGTTAAACAAATTAAAAAACCTGCATACCAATAATAAGATAAATTTCCAGAAGCTTCTTTGGCTTTACCTAAACAAGTCGCAAAACCTACTTCAAACAATCCTGCTATTATTAATAAAATCCAGTTCATGTGTTTAATTGTGAATTAATTCACTCTATGAGATTTCTCTTTCGTAGAAATGACAAAATTGAAAAATTATTTTAGTTTTTCGTTATTATGATGACGGTCGTGATCCCGATTTGTTTTTACATCCATTTTTTTATCGAAAGCAGCTTGTAAATCAATTCCTATTTGATTGGCCAAACACATAACTACAAAAACCACATCGGCAAGTTCTTCACCTAAGTCTTTGTTTTTATCGCTTTCTTTTTCAGATTGTTCACCGTAACGACGAGCAATAATACGAGCCACTTCACCAACTTCTTCAGTAAGTTGTGCCATATTAGTTAACTCATTAAAATAACGAACTCCGTGCTCTTTTATCCAATTATCAACTTCTAATTGTGCATTTTTTATATTCATGTTATTTCTTTTTTAAAACAATTTTCTCTGAGTGCTTTTTAATCATTTCTTTATAAAATAATTTTATAGCATTATAATTTTGAGAAGGTATTAATGTGGCATTGATATTAAGACTCGCAATTAGTTGAATATTGTCTAAATTTTGAGAAATATTATATTTAAAGCCTCCATAATTGTTTTCCATTAATAAATTAATAGGTTCTGGCATTGATTCTACTTCGTATCCTTCTGGTATTTTAATAATTATATTATATGTATCATTAAATGGATAATCAAATTCTACAGGATAAGTTCTTTCTTCTAATTTGAATGGATTTTCTTCAACTTGAAAGAAAAGCATTGGGTTAAAGTACATTCTATCGTCTAATTTATCAACTAAACTTGAGCTTGAAAAAGAAAAAGATTCGGTAATTGGCTTATAAATATCTTGTAAATTCTTAACATCTAAATCTGTTATTTGAACTCCATTATATCTTTTTCCTATTTTTTCTAAACGAGATTCATCTGTAAGTCCTGCGCTATTATCTCTATAAAGCATTGCATTATAATCTGAATAAATTTCTCTTATTTTTCCATTAACAGAACCGTCTTCGCTTAAAGTACACATTAACGTTAATTGGTCATTAGATGGTGATGAATTGGTTAAATTAATTACTTCTGAAGAACCACCCGTTTTAATTATTCTACCTGTCCAGTTTAATGCTCTAATAGGTAATTTATTTGGAATTGAATTTTTAGAAGTAGCATCTAACAAATAATATTGATTGTTAATTTCTACAGCTGCAATTACATAATTAAACGCTGTTCTTGATGGGAAAAATGCAATTCCGTTAGATTGAGTACTTACTAAAACAGGATCGGCTTTAAAACCGGCATTTCTAAGCATTGAAACTAAAATTAAATTAATTTCCGCAACATTTCCTGTTTTTTCTTTAAAGGCTTTTTTCACCCCTTTATCGCAGTATACACTATGAAAACCATCCCATTTTATATTTGATTTTACAAACTCGAATATTGAAATAAGCTTTTCATCGCTTGATTTTGAGTTGTCGACTATTGTTTTTAAATCATCTTCAAAATAACTTGTTTTGTTAAGTTCTCCTCCAAAATTTTCATTATCATATATATTTTTCACAACATCTTCCCAAGTTATAGAAAATGATTTAAACATTGCGCCTGGCATATTAGAACCAGCCAACTCATGTTGTACTCCAGCTGCATAATTATTTATGTTAGTAACATAATTTTCGTCTTTAATTGCGGGAGCATTATTTAACACAAACTTTGTTTGTGTTTCTGTATAATTTATATTTTGTGAAGAAAAATCCGTCAAAAGAACACCTCCAGTTATTTTTCTCTCATTGTCTCTAAAAGTAATAGTTTTCTCTTTTTTACTTACTTCTTCTTTAGGAAATAAGCTTCCTTTTCTGTAAGCATTATAGATGTAATATTCTGGAATTTTGGTTGTAAACTCTGAATAATTAACTGGGATTGCTTTTTGAAAATACCAATCGGGTAATGAGCTAATAAAAGGCGATTTAATAATATATTTATATTCTACAATAGAGCCTTCTTTTACGTTTGGCATTACTATTTTTTGTTTTGTCCAATATTTATTGGTTTCTTCTTTAAACTCACCTTCTCTTCTAAGTTTTGTTTTTTCAATAGAACCATTTACTAAATTATAGGTAACTGCATTTGAAAAATCGACAAATTCTTTTTCATTTGCACCTGTATAAATTGAAACTTCTTTATTTGCCCAGCTTAAACCTTCTTTTGTGTAAATTTTAATTTTCACTTCAACCTCTGTAATAACCATAAAACCAGAAGTTGAAGAATATTCTACAGATGATTTTCCTATATTAAATAAAAAGGCCGCTTCTGCCGTAGGGTCTATAGGATGTGCTTTTTCTTCTAATTCTGCTTTTGTTACTTCTCCAAGTTCATATTTTTGAGCATTTATAAATTGTAATCCTGCAATTAATAAAAATAAAATTAGTTTGTTTTTCATTTGTTAGTTTGTTAAAATGACGATTTTTAGGTTTTCGGTTTTAGCAATAGTTTCTCTAAATTTTCTATAAGACTCATACTTATCATTTGTATAAAATCCTTTTTTAAGCAATAGTTTTCTTCTTAAAACTATTGAATTATTTTCTTTTCTATTAATTTGAACTTCATATTTTCCAAATTCATTTTCAATAGTTACATTTTGCGGAGTTGATTCTAATGACGAATTCGCTGGATAATTAAACACAACTTCGTCATCTAGAAAATATCCACGGTCAATTTCAAAAGGGTTATTTCTTTCTTCATAATTATAGGGAATATAAGAAATAGGATTGATAACATTAATTGGAATTATATATCTATTTCCACTTTTTTGAACAAATTCAGTTGCAGAAAATTTTAAATTTTCAGTAAACTCTAAACTTTTTCTATTATTAACAACTTCAATTTGATCAAAATTTTTGTTATTAATTTTATCTAAATATGAATTATAAAATTTATTTAATTCTGCTTTACTTTTAAGTTCTAAATTAAGTTTGCTGTCGTAAATAATTCCTTTTGACAAAATAGACACATTACAGTTAATTCTACCTTCTTCTAAAAAGTTAATTATTGTTTCTGTTTTTTGGGAGTTTTTTTCATTATTGTAAGAACTTGTTTTTACAATTTTAGATGCTTCAGGAGAAATTATTAATACTTTTCTATCGTCAGTAAAATCTCCTTGAAAACCAAAAGGTTGGGTTTGACTTGTGCATTCTAACCAAACATTTGTATTGTTATTTGGTATTCCTAAAATAGCATGATCTCCTTGCATAGAAACAAAATCTTCTTGCAAGTCCATTTTATTACTACCCGAATAAACAATTGTATAATAAGAATCAATATTAAAAGCTTTAAGCAATGATCTTGTGTAATTTGTAAGTGCTTTACAATCTCCATAGCCTAAACGATCTACATCTCTAGCCAACATAGGTTTCCAACCACCAATACCTAACTGAATACTTACATAACGCGTTTTATCTTGGACATACTTATAGATAATTTCTGCAATTTTTAAATTATCTTTTTCTTCACCAATTAGATTTTTTAGCTTTAAAATTGTTTCTGGCTCAATTACATCGGTGTTTTTTAACATTTCTTGGTTTACCCAATCTCCAAAAACTTGCCAATTTGTAGCATAACCTTTTATACCTTCATAACTAAATTCATCAAGACCGAAAAGTACATATGGAACCATTTTTTTTAATGAAGGAGCTAGTTCTTCTTTTTTAAATGGCTTATAGTTTTCTATTTCATAATACAATTCATTTTGCTTAAATTCCTTTTTTACTTGATTAGTGAAATTAACTTCTTTATACTTAAATTTAATGTTTTCGCTATACTTCAAATGAACTGAAGACTTCAAAGTATGTACAAAATAATCATCTGTGGCTTGCCAAGAAGGAATATATGAAGTATTAGAAGTAACTCTTTCACTTTCAAATAAAATAGTAAATGGATATTGTATTGGCGTATAGTTTAAATAAAGAACTCTGTTGTCTGAAATAAAACCATCGCCAACTGCGCTTTCAACAAAATCCTTCTTTTTGATTTTTTTTATTTCCTTTCCAAATAAATTAAAAATAGTAACTTCAATTTTCTTAATATTATTTGATTTACTAAAATATTCAACAGCATCAACATTTCTTAATCCTTGTTCATTTAAAACCGTTATAACTCTTCTTTTTTTAATTGTCATTTTATCAATAGACTCAATTTCAATATCGGTAAAATCTTCTTGGATTATTGCATTAGCATTTTTCTTTAAACTATCTGGAAAAACAGCTTTATATTCAGTTTGTGAAAAAATATAATTAGAACAAGAGAATACGATAAATATTAGAATTATTTTTTTCATTTATTTACTCTTTATTTTTTGAATCAATTATGATAGTAACAGGCCCATCGTTAACAAGTGATACTTTCATATCTGCGCCAAATTGACCTGTTTGTACTTTTTTACCTAATTCTAATTCCATTTGTCTTACAAAAGTTTCATATAACGGAATTGCAACATCAGGCTTAGCGGCTTTAATATAGCTAGGTCGATTTCCTTTTTTTGTGGCAGCATGTAATGTAAACTGAGAAACAATTATTATTTCGCCATTTATATCTTTTAAAGAAAGATTCATTACTTCATTTTCATCTTCAAAAATGCGAAGGTTCACTATTTTAGATGTTAACCAATCTATATCCTCTTTAGAGTCAGCATCTTCAATTCCAAGTAAAACCAAAAGGCCAAGACCAATTTTAGAAATGAATTCATTTTTAACATTTACAGATGCAGAAGAAACCCTTTGAATTACTACCTTCATTTCTAACTTTATCAATTTACTTATTAGATTGTAAAAATATATTTTTCAACAGTATAAAAAATGTGGTTTTCCTCATTTTTTAAAAAAACTTTAGTATGGAACTATTTTCTCGTTTCATCACTTGCTTTTCGTTCATCACCATAAATATCGTTTCTATAATGTTCGTCATCACCTTCTAAAATTTGGATATAACTTTTATAACGAGACCATGCAATTTCATCTTTTTCTAAAGCATCTTTAACTGCACATTTTGGTTCATCTTTATGTAAACAATTATTGAATTTACATTGTTCTTTTAAGGCAAAAAATTCGGGAAAATAATCACCAATTTCTTGTTTATCCATATCTACAACTCCAAAACCTCTAATTCCTGGTGTATCGATAATTTTAGCATTTCCAAAAGACAAATCATACATTTCTGCAAATGTTGTAGTATGTTGTCCTTGTGAATGAGAGTCGGAAATTTTCTTGGTTTTTAAATTTAAACCGGGTTCTAATGCATTTACTAAAGTAGACTTTCCAACTCCAGAATGACCAGAGAACATTGATGTTTTATTAGTCATTAAAGCTTTAAGTTCGTCGATTCCTTTGTTTTCTAATGCAGAAACACGTAAACATTTATAACCTATTTGAGAATAAATATATTGCAAATACATTTGTTCGTCTGAAGTATCTTCACTGAAAGTATCAATTTTATTAAAAATCAAAACCGCTTCAATTCCATAAGCTTCGGCAGTAACCAAAAAACGGTCAATAAAGCTTGTTGTTGTAGGTGGATTATTAATGGTTACTAATAAGAAAACAATATCAATATTAGAAGCAATAATATGCGTTTGTTTTGAAAGGTTTACGGATTTTCTTACAATATAATTTTTTCGGTCGTGAATTGCATGAATCAAACCATTTTCAACATCAGATGTAGTGTCTAATTCAAAATCTACCTCATCTCCAACAGCAATAGGATTTGTACTTTTAATTCCTTGTAACCTAAATTTACCTTTAATTCTACATTCATAAAAAGTACCACTTTCTGCTTTTACAGTATACCAACTTCCAGTAGATTTATATACAATTCCTTTCATTCAACAAATATATATTATTTATTCACAATTTTTTCCTGGTGATTGATACTTTCTTGGTGAATAGCTTTGAATAATTTCAATACAAATTCTTCACTCAATCCTTTATTTTCACCTTCCAAAATCATTTTTCCTAAAATTTCATTCCATCTTTTATTTTGTAAAATAGCTACGTTTTTTTCTTTTTTCAACAAGCCAATTTCATCAGCAATTTTCATTCTATTGCCAGTGATTTCAAGAATTTTATCATCATACACATCAATTTGCGCTCTAAATTTCGCAAGTTTAATATTATAATCATCTGCTTCGTCTGTTTCTTTACGCACTTTTAAATCTACAAACATTTGTTTTAAAGTATTTGGTGTTACTTGTTGCGCCGCATCACTCCATGCATTATCGGGATCGATATGAGTTTCAATAATTAATCCGTCGTAATTTAAATCTAAGGCTTGCTGACAAACTTCATGAATCATATCTCGCTTCCCTGTAATATGTGATGGATCGCAAATTAAAGGCACATCTGGAAAACGGTTTTGAAAATCAATTGCAACTTGCCATTCTGGGTTATTACGGTATTTTGTTTTCTCATAAGTAGAAAAACCTCTGTGAATAACGCCCAATTTCTTAATATTTGCATTGTACAAACGTTCTAAACCTCCAATCCATAAAGACAAATCTGGATTTACAGGGTTTTTTAACAAAACTATTTTGTCTGTATTTTTTAAAGCATCAGCAATTTCTTGCACTGCAAATGGGTTTGCCGCAGTACGAGCGCCAATCCATAAAACATCAATATCGTGCTCTAATGCCAATTGAACATGAGCTGCTGTTGCGACTTCGGTAGACATTAACAAACCTGTTTCTTCTTTTGCTTTTTGCAACCATTTTAGTCCTATTGCCCCAACTCCTTCAAAACCACCTGGCCTTGTTCGTGGTTTCCAAATACCAGCTCTAAAAATGGATACATCTGAATTTTTTAATTCATTTGCAATATTTAAAACTTGTTCTTCGGTTTCTGCACTACATGGTCCAGCAATTACTAGTGGATGATCTAATTTAAAATCATCTAACCATGTTCTCATTTGTTTATTATTCTCCATAACATTATTGATATTGTAAAATTATAACTTATTTATTAATTAGCACTTTGGTATTCTCCTAAAACTTTAAAATGCTCGGTCATTAATTCTAAAATTTTGATTGCTTTTTCAAAATGTTTGTGTTTTTCAAAAACAACATCTACAAAAAAAGCATAGGTAAAAGGCGTTTCAATAACGGGTAAAGATTGTATTTTTGTTAAATTCAATTTACTATTATTCAAAACATTCAAAACTGTGGCTAATGCTCCTGGATTATCTTCTAATTCAAATTTTATAGAAGCCTTATTAATTAACTCTTTTGGAATTTCTTGATTTGAATTTTTCAGAATCACAAATCGAGTTTTATTACTTTTAACAGTGTGTACACTTTTGGCAATAATCTCCAAATTATACGTTTTTGCAGCAACTGAACTAGCTAATGCGCCCATATTTTTAATTAAACCTTCTTCTATTCGTTTAGCAGTAATTGCAGTATCTGAACTTTCAACCAATTTTATATGTGGATACTGACTGAAAAAATCAGCGCATTGCAATAGCGCAATTGGATGCGAATGAACTTCAGTAATATCTTCTATTTTTTGATTTGGAAAAACCATTAAATTCATATCTATGTCCAAGTAAAATTCGCCTATTATATGTAATTCGTTTTTATCGATTAATGAGTAATTTGGTAAAATAGCTCCAGCTATAGAATTTTCAATTGCCATTACTGCTTTATCCGATTGGTTCGTTTTCAAACTCGTAACTACTTCTCTAAAAGAAGAGCATTCATGCAATTGCACATTTTTATCAAAATATTGATGTGCCACTTGATGATGAAACGAGCCTTGTATTCCTTGTATTGCTATTTTTAAATTCATAATTTTTATTTCATTTTTGAGCAAAAAAAAATCCCGATTTGCATCGGGATTGTATAGTTTTATATTAAATACGATTTTTCAATCAATTAACACCACAACAATCCCTTCCTCCTTTCCAGAAGAAATAATATGAATTGTTATAAAATTTAGAATTGTTCAAAATCTTTTTTGTTTATTGAGGGTACAAATGTACTAAGTTTTTTCTTTTTTAATTACTTTTACAACTTAATTTTATAAATATGTCGATAGAAGTTGTAAATATTTCCAAAAGTTACG
This sequence comes from Flavobacteriaceae bacterium, assembly GCA_002862805.1. Taxonomy (GTDB): domain Bacteria; phylum Bacteroidota; class Bacteroidia; order Flavobacteriales; family Flavobacteriaceae; genus Flavobacterium. The sequence continues at coordinate 9,253 of PKEA01000100.1, forward strand.
GAGAACAAAAAGCATTAGATAATGTAAGTTTTTCAATTTCAAAAGGAGAGATTGTTGGTTTTTTAGGCCCAAATGGAGCTGGAAAATCTACATTAATGAAAATTTTAACGACATACATTTCTGCAGATGAAGGCAATGCATTAGTAAACAACAACGATGTTATTGAAAATGCAAAAGCAGTTCAAAAAGCAGTTGGTTATTTACCTGAACACAATCCTTTATATTTAGACTTATACATTAGAGAATATTTAGCTTTTAATGCTGATGTTTATAAAACCCCAAAAGCAAGAATTGAAGAAGTAATTACTCTAACAGGGTTAACTCCGGAAAGCAATAAAAAAATAGGCGAGTTATCTAAAGGATATCGCCAAAGAGTTGGACTTGCATGTGCGCTTTTACATGATCCTGAAGTTTTAATTTTAGATGAACCTACAACTGGTTTAGACCCAAATCAATTAGTTGAAATAAGAGAATTGATAAAAAGCATTGGAAAAAACAAAACTGTTTTTCTTTCTACTCACATCATGCAAGAAGTTGAAGCTATTTGTGACAGAATTATTATTATTAATAATGGTAAAATTGTAACCGATAAAAAATTAAATCAAATATCTGAAAGCACAGAACAAACAATTGTTGTTGAATTTGATTTAAAAATTGAAGAACAGTTTATTCAAAAATTACCAAACCTAACTTCTTATAAAAATACACACGATATGATTTGGGAACTTACTTTTAAAAGTAACCAAGATATGCGTTCTGTAGTTTTTGATTTCGCTCAAGAAAATGGGTTAAAAACGCTACAACTAAGCTCTAAAGACAAAAACGTTGAAGCTGTATTTAGAGAAATGACTGCAAAAAAATAAATCCATTATATCATAGTGATATAATGGATTTATTTGCTGCAACTTTATTTATTTTAATTTTTACTCTAAAGTTGCTAAATATTTATTTTGCATCTTTTCTAAATCATAATAAAGAATCGACAAAGCATATTTTGATAGCTCAGGATCTATAACTTGATTGTAAACAAACACATTTTCAGTTAATCCGTAATCAGTAATTGCTTCTTTTATATATTTAACTGCCTGATTTTTATCATTTTTATAAAAATAACAATTAGCTATTTCTATATAAACATTTTTTAAATCTTCTGCATTTGCTGATTTAATATATTTCTTATACTCCTTTATTGCCAAATCATAATTCTTCTCAACACTAGCAGCTCTTGCATGATCAAGTATTAAGGAGTCGTTTTCATTTGCATAATTAAATTGCGCAACGAAAATAAAAACTAAAGTTAGGATAATTTTTTTCATAGGGCATAAGTATTAAATGGTTCAACATTATAAACTTACCACTTTTTTTAAAGAAAAAAAAATAAAATTCTTATTTAAAAATCATCATTACAATGTTTTTAAAAACCATTTTAACACAAAATCTAAATATAATTAACCAATAAGGTGTTTTTAGTAAAAAATATTTAATTTGATTCAATTATTTTTTAATATGTTAACATATTCGTAAAATTATTTTTTTACTAAATAATCGTCATATATTAAAAAAGCATCAATGTCTTTTAATTTTGAAATATACTTTTGACGCAAACTATTATAATTTTTTATATTATCAACTAAAAAATAATTTGTAGTACAACATGTAAAGTCATTAGAAATAATATCCATTTTTGTTACCCCAAACTTTATAATTGCTTCTTCAATTACACGAATAGCCATTTTTTTATTACCTATTTGAAAATAACAATCAGATACTTCAAAATAAAGTTCAGCCAATTGTTTTTCTTCTTCAGTTAGCTTTATAGCTTTAATATAAAATTTAATCGCATCTTTAAACTCATTATTTGTTTTTAATTCTCTTGCTTTATTTTTAAAATCATCTGTCTCATTAGCAAACGAAAAACTAATTGTAAATAACAGAACTAAAATGAATGATAAACTTTTCATATTTATATTTTTAATAGTTAGTTCGTTAAAAGTAATTTTTTCGCTAACTAAAAAACAAAGTACCTGATAAACAGCAATATAAATCGTTAATTTGTAAAAAAGACATGTATATCCTTAATTAAAAATAACACTTTAAAATATTTTTTTCGCAATAGCTTTTATATTTTCAGCCTTTCCCATGGAATAATAATGCAAACATGGAATTCCAGCTGCAATTAATTCTTTACTTTGCTGCAAACACCATTCGATTCCGATTTGTTTTACAGCTTCATTGTCTTTTGCTTTTACAACTGCCATGATTAAATCGTCTGGTAAATCTACTTTAAATCTGTGTGGAATTAAATTTAATTGTTTCTTAGTAGCAATAGGCTTCAATCCTGGAATAATTGGAACTGTAATTCCAGATTTTCTACATTTTTCTACAAATTCAAAGAATTTTTTATTGTCAAAAAACATTTGAGTTACAATATAATCTGCACCATTTTTAATTTTTTGCTTTAAGAAATGAATATCGCTATCCATGCTTGGAGCTTCCATGTGTTTTTCTGGATAACCTGCAATTCCTATACAAAAGTTAGTACAACAAGAATTTTGCAAATCTTCATCTAAATAAATTCCGTTATTTAAATTTGAAATTTGTTTTACTAAATCGGATGCATATTCATTTCCTTCTTTTTCAGGTTTAAAATAGGTTTCGTTTTTTAAAGCATCACCACGAAGTGCTACAACATTGTCAATTCCAAGAAAATCTAAATCGATTAAAAGGTTTTCTGTATCTTCTTTAGTAAAACCTCCACACAAAACATGAGGAATGGCATCTACGTCATATTTATTCTGAATTCCAGCACAAATCCCTACAGTTCCAGGTCGTTTTTTTACAATTTTCTTTTGCAATAAACCACTTGGCAATTCCTTGAACTCGTATTCTTCACGATGATACGTTACATCGATAAAAGGTGGTTTGAATTCCATTAAAGGATCAATACTGTCAAAAATAGATTGGATATTTTGTCCTTTTAAAGGTGGTAATATTTCGAAGGAGAACAAAGGTTTTCCGTTGGCTTTTTCTATATGTTGGGTTACTTTCATTTCTTAATCTGCTATATTTGGTGCGAGCCATTTTGTGGCAACTTCTGTTGAAATTCCTCTTCGTTTGGTATAATCGATTACTTGATCTTCTTTAATTTTTCCTAGTCCGAAATACTTACTTTGTGGATTTGCAAAATAATATCCCGAAACCGATGAAGCTGGCCACATGGCCATACTTTCCGTTAAGGTTACTCCGATTTCTTCTGCTACATTTAATAATTTCCAAATGGTTGGCTTTTCTAAATGGTCTGGACAAGCCGGATAACCTGGTGCTGGACGAATTCCCTTATATTCTTCTTTGATTAATTGGAGATTATTTAAATTTTCATCGGATGCATACCCCCAAATTTCTTTTCTAACTTTTAGATGTAAATATTCTGCAAAAGCTTCGGCTAATCTATCAGCTAATGCTTTTACCATGATTGAATTGTAATCGTCTAAATCTTTTTCGTATGCTGCCGCTTTTTCTTCTACTCCAAATCCGGTTGTAACACAAAAACATCCTATATAATCTTGAATTCCTGAATCTTTTGGCGCTATAAAATCTGCTAAAGCAATGTTTGGTGCTCCTGCTGTTTTTTGAGATTGTTGTCTTAAAGTTAGAAAGTTTTCTGTAAGAAATTTATAATGAAACATTCCGTTTGGTCTAGTTTCTGTTTTTATTTTTTTATAAATAACTTCTATATCATCATCGTTTATTTGATTGGCTGGAAAAATGCCGAGAATTCCTTTGGCTGTAAACCATTTTTCTGCAACGATTTTATCTAACATGAATAAAGCATCATTATATAAATTGGTTGCATCTGTT
>PKEA01000072.1 GCA_002862805.1 Flavobacteriaceae bacterium
CATTTATAAATTATCAAACGGAAAAAAAATTGCTTTATGTGGTTATCGAAATATTGAAAATAAACCCATAAATTTTTCAGAATTTGTGCTTTCTGTTTGTAATGAAAAAAAAATAATTGATTTTTGGGGCGCAACAGAAACTTGTAATTTAAGAACAACAAAAGATACTTTAATTATTGAAGAATTAATAAACTTACCAACTGAAAAGAACAGAATTTACAAACCTACTATTTGGAGTATTGAAAAAATTTACTTTAATAACGAAAAATTAAAAAGAAATAAAATTCTTAACCAAAAAATCAGAAAATACAATAACGAAGAAATTTCAGCAACATTAAAAGAATATGAAAACGCAGATGAAAAAATTAATGATGAAAAGATGCAATTAGTAAATAGACTTTTCATCGCTACAATTTCAAACGATAAAAAAGCACGTAAGTACTTTTATGAATTTGAAATGAAGTATGAACTTGATGGAGCTTTTTCTGAAGAATATAGTGACTTAAAAGAAATGCTTGAAGTTTGGGATAAACAAAAATAGCCCCTACTAACAAAGAGTTTATCAACGACTTGGAACTGTATTTTTTTTCTGATTGGTTTATTAAAAGACGTATATACTCACTATATATAAAATAATTAAAAAAGCCTCGTTTTTAAAAACGAGGCTTTTTTAATTTAAATAGTATATAATTATCTTGAATAATTAGGAGCTTCTTTAGTAATCGTAACATTATGTGGATGGCTTTCCCCTATTCCACTTGCTGTAATTCTCACAAATCTTCCTGTATCTTGAAGGGTTTCAATATCTTTTGAACCACAATATCCCATTCCTGCACGTAAACCTCCAACGAATTGTAGCATACTCTCGTTCAACTCTCCTTTGTAAGGAACACGACCTACAATTCCTTCTGGAACTAATTTTTTAACGTCGTCTTCCACATCTTGAAAATAACGGTCTTTAGAGCCTTCTTTCATAGCTTCTACAGATCCCATACCTCTATATGATTTGAACTTTCTTCCTTCGAAAATTATAGTTTCTCCAGGAGATTCTTTCGTTCCTGCTAATAGAGAACCAAGCATTACACAATCAGCACCTGCAGCAACAGCTTTAGGAATATCACCTGTATAACGAATTCCTCCATCTGCAATAACCGGAACTCCACTGCCTTTTATTGCAGCAGCAACCTCTAAAACAGCTGAAAATTGTGGAAACCCTACTCCAGCAACAACACGTGTTGTACAAATTGAACCCGGACCAATTCCAACTTTCACACCATCAGCACCATTCTCAACTAAATATTTAGCCGCTTCTGGTGTCGCTATATTTCCTACTACAACATCTAAATTTGGAAATGTACTTTTGACTGCTTTTAAAACATCAACTACTCCTTTTGTATGTCCATGAGCTGTATCAATTATAACAGCATCAACTCCAGCATTCACTAATGCAGTAGCTCTTTCAACAGCATCCGCAGTAACTCCTAGAGCAGCAGCAACACGTAAGCGTCCAAATTGATCCTTATTTGCGTTTGGCTTTTGAGTCAATTTAGTTATATCTCTAAAAGTAATTAGTCCGGCAAGTTTATAACCTTCAGAAATTACTAATAATTTTTCAATTTTATGATCTTGCAAAATTTCTTCTGCTTGTTCTAAAGTTGTACCTACTTGTGCAGTAACCAAATTCTCAGAAGTCATAACCTCAACAATAGAACGATTGCTGTTTTTTTCAAAACGCAAATCTCTATTGGTAACAATTCCTTTTAGCGTCATAGTATCATCTACAACAGGAATTCCACCAATACCATGCTCTTTCATCGCTCTTTTAGCATCTCCAACTGTTGCGTTTAATGTTAGTGTTACAGGGTCGATAATCATTCCCGATTCTGCACGTTTAACTTTACGAACTTCAGCCGCTTGGCGTTCAATAGACATATTTTTATGCAAAACACCAATTCCTCCTTCTTGTGCCATAGCAATAGCCATATCACTTTCGGTAACTGTATCCATAGCAGCCGAAATAATAGGAACATTTAATGTAATGTTTTTTGAAAATTTTGATTTGATGCTTACTTCTCTTGGTAGAATTTGAGAGTAATTTGGAACTAAAAGTACATCGTCATAAGTAAGTCCTTCTCCGATGATTTTTGTAGTGTGTGCTTTCATGTTGCAATTTGTAGTTAAATTGCATGCAAAGTTACTTAAAAATCAGGAGTTAGGAGTTAAAAATTAAAAAAATATTTTAAATTCTAAAATTTAATCTCTAAAGTTGCGTAAAATACTCTCGGTTCTGAAGGAATAATTCCAGGTCCTGGGTATCCCGTGGCTCTTCGTGTAAAATACCAATTATTTAAAACGTTATTCACTCCTGCTTCAAGCTTAAAATTCTTCCATTTATATGAAGCCGAAAAATCAAATACGTAATAAGATGGTATTTCACCATATATACCGCTTGTATTATCATTTACATCTGTAGGAATATTTTGAGCATTCGTATATTGAGAAGATACATAAGTATATTGTAAACTAGTTAAAAAGTTTTTATAACCTACTCCATTTCCAAATTTCATATTATAACTAGGGACAAATTCTACCTTATTTTTTTCAACATTAGGAATATCCGAATTAAGATATTCTGAATTAGTAATGGCAACATTTGAGAATACATTCCAAATGAAATTTTCATAATCAATAAAAAAGGTTTTTCCAATATTCCAATCGATTAAAGATTCAAAACCATAAGTAAAGGCAGTTCCTACATTACTTCTATAACGAACCGGTGTAGCAACATTTGGTATTGTTTTAAGGTACTCTCCTATTTTATCATCATAATACAAACCATAGATACTTGCATCAAAAGAAACTTTATTAAGGATTTGTCCTCTTACACCAATATCTGAGGTATATCCTTTTTCATCGGTAATATTAGGATCAATTGCAGCACTTGGGTTTGCCGTTCGTATATCGTTAAAAGTTACTGAGCGGTAATTTTGTGAAACATTTCCATAAATTTCTATTCCATTTTTCATTTTATAACTCAAACCAATACCCAATAATAAAAAATTACGCTCTTTTATAATGTCTTCATTTTCAATTTCATCATAAATAACATTTCCGGCTAAATCGGTTCTAATTTCTCTATAAAATCCTTTTGCTTGGGTTTTAATACTTTCGTATCTAAAACCTGGAGTAATTGAAAATGACTGAGTTACTCTAAAAATATTTTCTCCAAATACAGAAAAATTTAAATTTGGATAAGTGTAATCTGATTGAGATGCATAATTAGGAAATTCGGAATTTGCCAACTCAAAATCTGGTCCATTCCCTGAACTTCCTGGACCTTGAATACCTGTATTTTTAGCTTGATAGTATTTAGCTCCAATTAAAAAAGCATTATTATTCCCTAAAAAATTATATTTTTTTAAATAGCGAGCTTCAGCACCCCAGTTTACGAAATCACCTAAAATTAAATCACGTTCTGTTCCTGGTGTATCTGGATTTGAAACTCTATTTGAACGATATCCTAATGCTTTTCTACTTGCATCTAAACCAAATAATTGTAAAGAAAAATCGGCATTATGTTGAAAATGATGTTTAAATCGAAGTGCAAATAAATTCCAATCTACTTTAAACCAATTACGTGCTCTATTACTCTGTGTAGGATCTTCAGCAAACATAACATCAGTTAATCCTCCAGGCTGTTGTGCTAAATAATCAAAATGTGTATAATCTAAGTGTAAAGATGTATTATCAGTAAATTGATAGTTTAAATTCGTAAAAAAGGTTTTTGAATCAAACTCTGAATTTGGCCTAAAACCATCACCTTGTTTATAGTTATAAAAGGAATAATGGCTAAATTTTCCGTTTGTTCCGCTTAAACTCGTAAAATTGGTAAATAAATTATAAGAACCTAAAGTAGTTCTTGATACTATTTCAATTGGTTTAGTACTGGGTTTCTTAATATTAAAATTAACCAAACCACCAAATTGTGTTCCGTATTGTAAAGAAGCCGCTCCACGAATAATTTGAATAGATTCTAAAGCTTCAGTTGGTGTTGCATAATAACTTTCTGGATAACCTAAAACATCGGCACTTATATCGTAATTATTTTGACGCGTGTTAAAATTAGAAGTTCTATTCGGATTTAAACCTCTCCCTCCTATTGAAAGCTGTAAACCTCCATCGTTACTCTCATTAATAGTTAAACCAACAACTTGTGCATAAATTTGACGTGCATTATTTGTAGCCTTATTTGCAGTTAAGTTATCTAGTGAAATAACTTCTGTTTTTTTACCTGCATAAATTGCTGTTTCTTCAATATCTTTCAATTTATTTAAAGCAAATAACTTTTGTTTTTGCTTTATAACAACAACTTCAGATAAATTAGTTGATAAATCTTCTAAAACAATTACTAAATTAGTAGTTGCAACCGAAGCATCAATTGTTTTTTCCAAAATCGTGAATCCTTGTAAGAAAAAAACAAGTTCATTTTTACCCTTAACCACTTCTGAAAAGACGAACTCTCCCTTTGCATTAGAGCTAATTAACTTACTTGTTGTTTTATTATAAATTTCAACATTAGCTAATGGATTTCCAAAAGTATCTGTCACCAAACCTTTAAGGTTAGTCTGTGAAAATCCTGAAATTGATACTAATACTAAAAGTAAAACTTTAAAATCCTTTAATTTCATCGTTAAATGGTAAAATCCACGTTTTATGTTGGAATGATTCATACTCTTTTGCTAAATCTACTTTGGGGTCGATATATCTTTTACTCAATCTTCCGTTTAAAGCTACATAACTGTCAACTGTAACTTTTGGATCGTTATAGCCCGTTTTTTGATAATAATTATGTAAAAAATGTGCGTATTGTAAAATAAAATCGGGTTGAAAAGACATTTGTTTTTCCTGAAAAGGAGTTAAAAACTTTGAATTATCAACAAATATTTTTTTATTGGTATTGCTATCTGTGATATAAAATTGGGTGTATCCTGCTTTTTCCATAAGCATAACGCGCCATGAAAATCGGAAACCTTCTTCTGTCCAAAACAATTCATCTGGATATAATAAATATCTAAATGGAAACATTAATTGAAATGCCATAAAAAGAGCTAGAAAACTAATTTTAATTGCATTTAATCTTGAAGAAAAATTAATTATCTTTTTTTCTGAAGTATTAAAAATTGTTGTTTTGACTTTAAAAATTTTCGCTATAAAATTCAATACTTTATTGTGAAATGAAGCATCAAAAAAGATAAGACTACTAATTATCATTACATAAGGAAAAACACCAATTGGAAATAAAATTTTTGTTAGAATATGAAAAACTACCACTAGAACAAAAGCAAATTTTCGTGTTTTTCTATTGAATAATAAAAACGGAATTGCTAAATCATAAAGTGCACCAGCCCAACTGAAACTATATTGAACCCATGTTTCATGTAAAAAATTTCCAATTAATGGAATATTTGACTGATTAGGCAACCAAATTTTTAATGGCATAGCTTCGAACAGCCAATCTGAATTTAGTTTTGCTAAACCCGCGTAAAAATAAACAATTGCAAGTGTTAATTTTAAGATATCAATTGTCCATTGTGGAATTTCTTTAAATTTGAATTTTTCATTTTTATAAGCATCAACTGAAAAAGTTGCATTTGCAGGTAAAAAAATAAGTATAAAACTAACAATTGAAATAAAGTAGTAATGATTTAAATAGGTAGTCTTATCCATCAATTCGATGTAGGTAAAACTCAAAAAAAATGTAATAATTGAAAGTTTATACTTGTATCCTATAGCAACTAAAAAAGCTGATAAACCACAAATAATAAAAAGTAAATACGTAAAATTACCTAATGGTTTTACCCAATCAAAACCATAATATGTAAAATGAAATTTTGGTTGAATATAAAATTTATCGACCCAACCGTAGCTTACAAATCTAATTATACTGAATAGCATCATTAAACCAAACGCCAGCCTAAAAAAAGCTAGCGTTGAGGCTTGTGAGGTTTTATTTAAATAAATATTTATATTATTATTTTGCATGTATTAATCACCATCAGCATCTACATAATCTACAGTAATGTTGAATGCTTGCATCATGTCTAATTTAAAATAAACTACATTTTGTTGCAAAGCATCATAACTATTCAACATTGCGTTATTATTAGATAAAATTTGTGTTTCAAAACTATCATTTAACAAAGCATTTGTTGAGTTAATTGTTGTAAATTGATTATTGATTGTAGTACTTAAACTTACTCCGTTTCTAACTGTATTTAAAAAATTCAAGTAAGATTTTAAACTTTCACCTTCAGTAGAAGACAAATAATGTTTTCCATTAAAAAAATCTTGCGCAGCTTTAACTGCTTCATTTAATAGAATTTTAGAAACATCATTTTTATAAAAAGCTTCTCCTTTTTCAGGAAAAGTTGTTCCACTTGAAAAAACTCCTGCAGGAATACCAACTTTACCAGCTCTTATATCTTTTTCATAATATTTTACAAAGTTATTAACCATTCTATTTGTTGAACTGCTGACTGAATTACCATTACTTGCAATAAAAGTGTTCTTATAAGAACCATTCCAGTCGTTTAAAATTGAATTTACATCACTACTTAACTCTGCTATTAAATCCGTTAAATACTGCTTATAATTTAATGCATTAGAATTTGTTGTATAAAATTCAATGATATTATTATCACTTGAAGCTAAACCATTTATCATATAATCTAGTGCAGGAAAACCTTGCCTTGAATATTGTGATAATAATTGAAAATTATAACTTCCAGATGCAATATTTGTATCAATTCCAGCTGTGTTAGTAGGGTAAATATTTGTTTTACTGAAAAAATTAATTTCTTCTGCTTTACCAATATTAAAAAATCCAACATATTGATATGCTTTATATGATTCTAACCATGCTGAACGAAGTACATCTAAATTGGTTTGATTTGGAGTTGTATTAAATGTAGCAATTGCAGAGTTCAAAATAACAACTTTATCTTGAAGGTTTTCATAACTTGGAACAATAATATTATTTGCCCAATTAGTTAATAAAGCTGTCCTATTATAGTTATCACCAGATGAAGATGAACCGTCTTCACTAGAACATGCAAAAACTATAGATATTAAAGTGATTAAAAAAAGATATTTTTTCATTCCTGTTTTTTTTTGCAAAATTAATTAAAAAAATAGCATGTTCAAAAGCTAGCTACCCTTTTAAATGTTTATTTTAGTTAACAATTGAAGCTTCTTCTACTGTAAAGCCAAATCGAGTTGCTATATCTAAAGCAATATTATCTAAATGATCATTTAAATAATCTATATCCCACAATCCATTTGTTCCACCTGTTAACTCAGCCAACAAAGCATCAACCTCTGTTTTTGACATATATGGCGTTCCTGTTGCAGGATTATTTGTATAACGTAATGACATTATAAATCCATAAGCTTCCGAAAGTGCATGAAATGCTTTTGCCCCATTATCCGTAACTAATTTTGATTTTCCATCAATTAAATAATACACTCCTCTTACAGCAGGAACTAATGCTAATTTTTCTTTTATAATTGCAATTTGTTGATCTCTTAGAGAGTAGTTATTAGCTACAATAGCTGCTCTTCCTTTTCTAAACGCTAATTCAATATCTGCTTTTAAGAAATTAAAATCAGCATCGGCATCAACTTGATTAATATAACTATCCCAATATTTTCCACCTCCAGCACCATAGATATAACCATAAGCTTCATCCCATTTATGTTCCATATTAGTATAGTTTTTCCCTTCAACTAATACTTTATTTGTATTGTCTGCTCTGTTAGTAGATTCATCTAAAACAGCTAGGCTCAAATAATTATTTACGACTTGATCCATAAAACAAGCTCCCATTAAACCTTTTAATATTATTTGTTGAGGTTCTAGACCATTTGCTGCAATTAAACGCTTTGTTGTACCATCAAGGTATACACCTGGAATATTTTCAGCTGCAATTGTACCATTTGAAGCTGCATTAGCATTATCAAATTGTGACTCAAAAAAAGATCTTACATTTGTTTGCTCAACAGAAGAACCACCTCCGCCTAAATTAACGAAATAATCTTTTGAAGCTGCAGTTTTATCTCTTAATTGTTTTCCAGATTCATTTAATTCTAAAGTAGAGAAAGGGCTATTTGAATTTGAATACATATTATTTAAAATTGCCACATCTACTACTGCATCTGCAGCACCTTGATCTTTAATATAATTACCCAATTCTTGCAACATAAGTATCCTACTTGATTGACCACTATAATCAACAGTTGAAACACCCTCTCTTTCAAAAATATATGCATCAGGGACACTTACTGAGTTTTGTTCATTATCATCATCATCAGAACAAGAAGTTGTTGCTAAAAAAAGAAAAGGAAATAATACTAATGTAATTTTATTTAAGCGCATTTTAATTTATTTATTTAGATTTATTTAAAATAATTTTCTTGCACAAAAATAACAAGTCAAAAATTAATACACAAGTTTATTTAGAATAAATTAAAATAATATTTTTAAAAGTATTTAATGAAACTTGTCAAATATTTTTAACGCTTCATTATAAGCACTTTCAAAACTAATAGCATGACAATTAGTATCAATTTTATTTGCAGTAAAGTAGGACAACATCTTTTCAGTTGGCATGTTTCCTGTTAAATCATCTTTAGCCATTGGGCAACCACCATAACCTTTTATTGCTCCGTCAAAACGAAGACAACCCGCTTTGTATGCAGCATCTATTTTTTCAAACCAAGCATTTGGAGTTGTATGTAGATGTGCTCCAAACTCAATATTAGGATATTTAGTAATTAAATTAGAAAACAAATAATCAATAACTTCTGGTGTAGAACTTCCAACTGTATCAGACAATGAAAGTATTTTAACTCCCATATTCGCTAATTTTTCAGTCCACTCTCCTACTATTTCAACATTCCATGGATCACCATAAGGATTACCAAAGCCCATTGAAATATAAGTTACCACTTCTTTATTTGTTTTATCTGCAATTTCTAATATTTCGTTTAAAGTAACGATAGATTCTGCAATAGTTTTATGCGTATTTCGCATTTGGAAATTTTCAGAAATAGAAAAAGGAAAGCCTAAATACTGAATTTCATTGTGTACTGAAGCTAACTCTGCTCCTCTTGTATTCGCAATAATTGCTAGTAATTTACTTTGCGTTTGAGACAAGTCTAATTGTGCTAATACTTCAGCAGTATCAACCATTTGAGGTATTGCTTTTGGCGAAACAAAACTTCCAAAATCAATTGTATCAAAACCAACTCTTAATAAAGATTGTATATATTGTACTTTTTTTTCAGTTGGAATAAAATCCTTAATGCCTTGCATGGCATCTCTAGGACATTCTATAATTTTTACTTGGCTCATAGTTTTCAAAGATAGCATTTTTAGCTATTTTCTAAAATCTTTTTGTTGATTGATTTTATTAAAGCCGGACCTTCATAAATAAAGCCCGTATACAACTGAATTAAACTTGCTCCTGCTTCAAGTTTTTCAATAGCATCTTCAGCGGTATGAATTCCGCCAACTCCAATAATTGGAAATGATTTATTGCTTTTTTCAGATAAAAATCGGATTACTTCAGTAGATCGTTTTGTTAATGGTTTACCTGATAATCCGCCCATTTCTGATTTGTTTTCAGACTGTAATCCTTCACGAGAAATAGTAGTATTCGTTGCAATTACACCTGCAATTTTAGTTTCATTTACAATTTCAATAATATCTAAAAGTTGTTCATTTGTTAAATCAGGAGCAATTTTAAGCAGAATTGGTTTTGGCATCTCGACTCCGCTCGAAGCGACAGGCCTAGCTAAATTCATATTTTGCAACGTTTGCAACAATTCTGTTAATGGTTCTTTATCTTGAAGTTCTCTAAGATTGGGAGTGTTTGGTGAACTCACATTTACTACAAAATAATCTACATGTGGAAAAAGTGCCTCAAAACAAATTTCGTAATCTTTAACAGCTTCTTCATTTGGAGTCAACTTATTTTTACCAATATTACCACCAATTAAAACGCCGTTATTTTTCTTTAAACGTTCTACTGCTTCTAAAACTCCACCATTATTAAAACCCATTCGGTTAATAATTGCTGAATCTTCTTTTAAACGAAACAAACGTTTTTTAGGATTCCCTTCTTGACCTTTTGGTGTTAAAGTTCCTATCTCTATAAATCCGAATCCTAAATTTGATAATTCTTGGTACAACTTGGCATCTTTATCAAAACCAGCAGCTAAACCAACCGGGTTTTTGAATTTTAATCCAAAAACTTCACGTTCTAATCGAGCATCATTTACCTCATAAAGGCTTTTAAAGATAGCTGAAAACCCTATTTTATTTAAAAAACGAATGAGTGAAAATGTAAAGTAATGCACTTTTTCTGGGTCAAATAGAAAAAGTAACGGACGAATAAGTAATTTGTACATAGTTGTGTTGTTGTGTTGTGCAAAAATAAGAATTCAACTTTATAATTAACCATAAGTTTTAAGATTTTACTAATAATGGTTTTCTTAAGAAATAGTATATTTGTATTTTAATTTAAAACAGTAACATGCAACACATTATTGACCGCTTTATAAGCTACGTAACTATAGACACAGAATCAGATCCAAATTCAGAAACAACACCAAGTACAGCTAAACAATGGGATTTAGCTAATAAATTAGTAGAAGAGTTAAAAGCAATGGGAATGCAAGAAGTTACCATTGACGAAAATGCTTACATTATGGCAACTTTACCTAGTAATGTGGAGCATGAAGTTCCTACAATTGGTTTTGTAGCTCATTTTGATACCACTCCTGATTTTACAGGTGCCAATGTAAAACCTCAAATTATTGAGAATTACGACGGAAAAGATATTGTTTTAAATGCTGAACAAAACATCGTTTTATCTCCAAATTATTTTGAAGATTTACTTTTATATAAAGGTCAAACTTTAATTACTACCGACGGAACTACGCTTTTAGGAGCAGATGATAAAGCTGGGATTACCGAAATTATGTCGGCAATGGAATATCTAATTCAGCATCCAGAAATTAAACACGGAAAAATTAGAGTTGGGTTTACTCCTGATGAAGAAATTGGTCGTGGAGCACATAAATTTGATGTAGAAAAATTTGGTTGTGAATACGCTTACACCATGGATGGAAGTCAAATTGGCGAATTAGAATACGAAAACTTTAATGCTGCCGGAGCAAAAATTACATTCAAAGGAAAAAGTGTTCACCCAGGTTATGCAAAAGGGAAAATGATTAATTCTATGCTTTTGGCAAACGAATTCATTTCTGCTTTACCTGCAAATGAAGTCCCTGAAAAAACATCGGGTTATGAAGGTTTCTTTCATGTACATCATTTAGATGGAAGTTTAGAAGAAACGGTTTTACAATTAATTATTCGTGATCATGACAAGGCTATTTTTGAAGCAAGAAAAGAATTAATTCATACTATTGCTGCAAAAATGAATCAACAATATGCAGCACAGTTTGGTGAAGACATTTGTATTGCAGAAGTAAATGATCAATATTTTAATATGCGTGAAAAGGTAGAACCTGTTTTCCATATTGTTGAAATTGCAGAAAAAGCAATGAAAGAACTAGGAATTACTCCATTAATTAAACCAATTCGCGGTGGAACTGATGGTTCTCAATTATCTTACAAAGGCTTACCTTGCCCAAATATTTTTGCTGGTGGGCATAATTTTCATGGAAAATATGAATATGTTCCAGTAGAAAGTATGGTAAAAGCTACCGAAGTAATTGTAAAAATTGCAGAATTAACTGCTAAGAAGTAATATTAAAAAAAATAAAAAAGGTCTGCAAATGCAGACCTTTTTTTATTTAAAACATTTAATATATTAAACATTTCTACTTATGTATTTTATAATTTTTTTAGCGATATCTTGACCTGTTGCTCTCTCAATTCCTTCTAAGCCTGGAGAAGAATTTACTTCAAGTATAAGTGGACCTCTAGCCGATTGTAATAAATCGACACCTGCGACACCAAGTCCCATTGCTTTAGCTGCTTTTAAAGCTGCTGTTTCTTCTTCATCAGTTAATTCAATTAACTCAGCTGTTCCTCCTCTATGTAAATTTGAACGAAATTCACCTTCTTTACCTTGACGTTTCATTGCACCTACCACTTGTCCGTCTACAATAAATACACGAATATCTGCTCCACCTGCTTCTTTAATAAACTCTTGTACAATTACCCTTGCTTGCAAACCATGAAAAGCTTCTAAAACAGATTCTGCTGCTTTATCGTTTTCTGCTAAAACCACTCCAAGTCCTTGTGTTCCTTCTAATAATTTAATGATTAATGGTGCCCCTCCAACTTCACTAATAACTGCTTCAACATTTTTAGTATCATTCGTAAAAACAGTTTTTGGTAAACCTAAACCTGCTCTTGACAAAACTTGTAAACTTCTCAGTTTATCTCTTGAACGAACTAATGCTTGAGATTCTACCGCTGTAAATACTTTCATCATTTCAAACTGACGCACTACTGCTGTACCGTAAAAAGTCACAGAAGCACCAATACGAGGTATAATTGCATCAAAACCTTGTAAACGTTGGTTTTTATATACAATTGTTGGGTTTTTTTTCTCAATTACTAAATCACATTTTAAGTGATCTATAACATGCATTTCATG